>NZ_JBEPIJ010000005.1:0-211145 GCF_040327995.1 Sinimarinibacterium thermocellulolyticum
CTACGCCAAGGCGGCCAAGGTGCTGGAGATCCTGGTCGCGCAGTATCCGAGCGAGAGCTACGTGCTGCAGCTGTCGGGCATGTACGGGCTGATGGGCGAGCAGAAGAAGCAGCTGGCGACGCTACACGCGGGCTATCTGGGCGGCATGGTCACCAAGCGGGCGGATCTGCTGAACCTGGCGCGGCTGTACATGGTCGAGGAGGTACCGTATCCGGCGGTGCAACTGCTGACCAAGGCTTTCAAAGACAAGCTTATTGAGCCGGACGCCGAGACCCTGCAACTGTACGCGCAGGCGCTGGCGCTGGCGCAGGAGCGCGATGCGCAGATTCCGGTGCTCAAACGTCTGGCCGAGCTGACGGGCGAGTCGAAGCACTACGCGTTTTTGGGTCAGGCGCAGGCCGAGGCCGGCAACTGGGGCGAGGCGATCGCGGCGTTTGAAAAGGCGCTACAGGCCAAGGATGTCGAAGACGCCGCCGGCATCCGCATGCAGCTCGGCACCGCGCAATTCAATGCCGGACGCCTCAATGACGCCCGGCGCACCTTCATCGCCGCCGCCGAGTCCGACAAGCACGGCGAGACCGCCGCCAACTGGATCAAATTCGTCAGCGCCGAAATCGAACGCAAACGCGCCATGGAGCAGATGCCGCAGCAGGCCCAGCCGGCGGGGGAGCCGGCGCAGGGTGAAGCGTCCGGCACGCAAGGGCAGGCGCCCGCATTCAATCCGCAGATGGATACAGCCAACGCCCCAAGCGCGGTAAGCGATGACAAGGCAACAGACAAGGAACGTTCATGAACGCAGAGCTGAACGAAAAGGTGGTCGTCGTCACGGGCGCGCTCGGTGCGCTCGGTCGCGCCGTCGTGGAAGCGGCGGCCGATGCCGGGGCGACGCTGGTCGCGATCGACCGCGTCGCTGCGCCGTCACCGCGCGGCGCGGCATTCGCATGTACCTTGGACCTCGCGGACGCGCAGGCGACGCAGGCAGCGATGGCGACGATCGCGCAGCGGCATGGACGGATCGATGCACTGGTCAACGTCGCCGGCGGCTTTCGCTGGGAAACCCTCGCCGACGGGTCGATCGAGACTTGGGATCAGCTCTACGGCATCAATCTGCGCACCGCCGTCAACGCCTCGCGCGCCGTGCTGCCACATCTGTCGGCCGGCGGGCGCATCGTCAACATCGGCGCGGTCGCCGCGGTCAAGGCGACGGCCGGTATGGGCGCTTATGCCGCATCCAAGGCCGGCGTTGCACGACTCACCGAGGCGCTCGCCGAGGAACTCAAGGCCCGCGACATCACCGTCAACGCCGTGCTGCCGAGCATCATCGACACGCCGGCGAATCGCGCCGACATGCCCGACGCCGATGTTTCGAAATGGGTCACCCCGCGCTCGCTCGCCGATGTCATCGTGTTTCTGCTCGGGCCGCGCGCCGCAGCGGTGACCGGCGCGCTGATCCCTGTCGTCGGCAGGGTCTGAGCATCCGCGCTGCGCGGGGTGCGTGGCACGCGGATCACGTTGCAGCGGTGCAGTGACGGCGTATGATAGTGGACAGCAGTGTTGACCAATTACGGAGTGGCTGGATAGGGGAGTGATCGTATCGCCGAACGCCCGGCTGCTGGCCGCGGCTTCGGCGATCGCGACGCGCCTGCGACGGGACGTTCGACGACCGTGGCCGGCTCGGGAAATGCATCGCCGGATGAGGCGTAGTGGCGCGGGGCATCAGCCGGGCTGCTTGGCCTGACCAACGGGGAGAACGATGCTACAGAGACTACTGATGGCGATCTCCGTCGGCGCGGCCCTCGTCGTGCTGGCCGTTCTGGTCGTACGCACTCAAAGCGAACCGCAGACGGTGCAGGGACACCTCGCGCGCATGATCACGCTCGCGCAACTGCGCGTGGCCAACGAGGACGCCGACATCCAGGTTGCACGTGCCCGCCTACGACTGACGGCGGAGACCGACGGACTCCGTGATGCCGTGCAGCGGCTCGAAGCCGCCCGGGCTTCGCTGAGCACGCACCGCGACGAGTTTCGCGCCGTGTCGCGTGATCTTTCCGGCAACGCGGCGGCGCTGATCGAGCAGATCGACACCAAGACGGCGTTGATCGGCACTTACGAGCGGCAGCTTCGGCAGTTTGCATCCGTCTATGAACGACTGCGCGCGCAGGTCGAGACGCTGCTCGCACATCCGGCTCTGCCGCTCGGGCATGCGCTGCACGGTGTCGTGCGCGGCCTGATCGAGGAGATTACCGCCTACGCCCTGCAATCGACGCCGGACAATCGGTCGACGATCGAAAGCCTGCTGGACCGGCTCGGCGCGGATGCGGCATCGGTGCCGGCGCTGCGCGGCGCGCTGCTGGATCTCGGCCGCTCGACGACGGCGGCGCTGGGCGAGAAGGATCGCGTGCGCGCCACGGCGCAGCAGCTCGCCGACATCCCGATCGCGGCGGGTCTCGACGATCTGCAGCAGCGCTACGTCAATCATTACGTGAAATCGGAATTCGAAGTCGCGCGCTATCGCAACGTGCTGGTGATCTACGCCAGTGCCTTGCTCGTGGTGTTCGGCTTCGTCGGCTGGCGTCTGCGTCGCAGCTACGCCGAGTTGCAGGACATGAACGCCAAGCTCGAGGCGACGGTCGAGGCCAGGACCGCCGAGTTGCGCAAGGCCTTGAACGACGTGCGCATGCAGCAGGCGCAGCTCGTGCAATCCGAGAAGATGGCGGCGCTCGGCCAGATGGTCGCCGGTGTCGCGCACGAGATCAATACGCCGCTCGGGTATGCACGCGGCAACGTCGAGACGGTGCGCGAGGCGCTACCGCTGATCCGTGAACTGTTCGATGCCCAACAGTCCGGCGATGCGCAGCGCCAGGAACAGGCACGGCGAAACTGGCCGCCCGAGGAGGGCCTGCCGGAAATCGAGATGCTGCTTGCCGATGCCGATTACGGACTGGGGCAGATCGGGGAATTGGTGCGCAGCCTCAAAGACTTTGCGCGCGTCGATCGCTCTCTCAACGAGATGTTCGACTTGAACGAGGGCATGGAGACGACGCTGAAAATCTGCCACAACCAGCTCAAGGGCCGCATCGAGGTTAAGCGCGATTACGGTGACCTGCCGCCAGTGCCCTGTGCGCCGTCGCAGATCAATCAGGTCTTCCTGAACCTGCTCAACAACGCCGCACAGGCGATCGACGGTCCCGGCGTGATCGCGATCCGCACGCGCGTCGAGGATGGCATGGCGGTAGTCGAGGTTCGTGACAGCGGTTGCGGCATGGATGCCGAGACGCGCGCCCACATCTTCGAGCCGTTCTTCACCACCAAGCCGGTCGGTCAGGGTACCGGCCTGGGCCTGTCCATCGTGTTTCGCATCGTCGAGGACCATCGAGGCAGCATCGACGTCGAGTCGGCGGTGGGGCAGGGTACGACCTTTCGTCTGCGCTTGCCGCTACAGAGGCCACGCAAGCTGGCAACCGCCGATGCCGACAGCCTGCAGGAGAGTGTCGCGTGAACGCCACCAATGTCCCAACGAGCCGGCCGCACCTGCTGTTCGTGGATGACGAAAGCCGCATCCTGCTGTCGCTGCGCGCCATCTTCCGCGCCGACTACGATGTCACCACGGCCGAGGGCGGCGCCAAGGCGATCGAGGTCCTCAAGAAGGAGCGCTTCGATGTGATCGTCAGTGACCAGCGCATGCCAGACGTGACCGGCGTGGAGGTCCTGCGCGTGGCGCGCGAGCTGCAGCCGCACGCGATCCGCATGCTGCTGACCGGGTACTCCGATCTCAACGCCATCATCGCTTCGATCAACGAGGGTGAGATCTTCCGCTTCATCCCCAAGCCGTGGATCAATAGCGAGCTGCGCGAGACCATCGCGGCCGCAGTGCGCGCAGCGTCGGTCGAGTATGTCGCTTTGCCGGAGCCGCCGCCGGGGCCGCAGCAGAACGCGGCGTACAACGAGGTCGGCGTGCTCGTGCTCGACGAGGACCCGCAGACCACGGTCGCCCTGCGTGCGGCCCTGGGCAGCGAACGCGAGGTCTACACCGCAGACAGCATCGAATCGGCGCTGACGCTGCTCGGGCAACACCGCATCGGCGTTATGTTCACGGAACTGGCCGTCGTCGGGCAGAGCGTCGCGCCCTTGCTCGGCGCGCTGCGTCAGCATCACCCGGCGCTGGTGGTGGTTGCAGTGACCTCGCAGGCGGACGCCGGACACAGCATCTCGCTGATCAATCAGGGCCAGGTGTTCCGCCTGTTGCAGAAGCCGGTGGCGACGACGCTGCTGCGCGGGACCGTCAATATCGCCAGCCGACGCCACGAAATGCTGCGCCAGCACCCGGAGCAGGCGCAGCGGATTGCCGCCGACACCACGCCCATGCTTCAGGTCGCGGATCGTACCGGTCTGCTTCGACGCATCCGCGGACTCCTACGCTGGGTTTGAAGCGATGAGCGATCAAGGCGGCAAAGCGGCGGGGCTGCTGGCGCGCATCGTCAGCTCGGCGGAGTACTCGATCGCGGCGGCGTTGCTCGCGGTCTGCATCGTCGTGGCCGGGGCGTTGTGGCTGCTGCAGCCCGAGAAGGGTGAACTGGTGACGGCAGCGGCGCCCACGCCCAGCGCGCATCTACCCACCGTCGACGAGGATGCGGCGCTCACGGAGTGGAAGCGCCGGCTCGGCGAACAGTTCTCGGAAGCCGAACAGCAGCAGCGTCAGCGTGCCGCCGAGGAAGAACGTTTGCGTCTGGCGCGCGCGCAGGCCGAGGCGCAAGCGCAGGAGGAGCTTGCTGCGGCGCGCCGGCAGGCCGAGGCCGAACGGCGTGCCCAGCAGCGGCTGGAGGCGGCTGTATCCGGGCGCGTGGCTTCGAAGCCGAGCTCGCCGAGCAGCACGCCACGGGCATCTGCGCCGACACCGAAGCCGGCTGGCGCAAGCTCACAGGCCGACGCACGTCGAGCGCCGGCAACGCCGACGCCGCAGCCGGCCGTCGTCGCAGCGGCGATCGACTGGTCGTCATGCGAGCGGCCGAGCTATCCGGCACTATCCGTACGTCGTGGCGAGGAGGGCACGGTCGTCATCGCCGCCGAACTCGATGCCAACGCGCGCTTGCTCGATGCACGGGTGATCCAGTCGAGCGGTCATTCGCGGCTGGATCGCGTGACGCTGGAGGCGGTACGTGCCTGTCGCTTCACACCGGAGCTGGAGAACGGGGTGGCGAGGGCCGCGACTGCCGAGGTGCGCTTCACCTGGAAGCTGAACTGAACGCCCGAGTAGCATTCAACGCCAGGGCCGGCCACGAATGGCGGTGGGAGGATCCACCAGACTTGGCGCTCGAGGGGGGATCCACCAGACTTGGCGCTCGAGGTTGGTAGCGGGGGCAGGATTTGAACCTGCGACCTTCGGGTTATGAGCCCGACGAGCTGCCAGACTGCTCCACCCCGCACCAGACAGGCGGCAAGTATAAGATCGCAGCGTGATGCAGTGCAACGCACGGCTGACAAGTCATTGCACCGGCGACGAATTTCTCTAGGCTCCCGACGCCGGGTGGAGGCGACGTGCCGAGCGCATGGCGGATCGGCAATACTTCGTCCACTCGTCGATTCCATGTTGCCCGAGGTGAATGCATGCATCCGCTCCTCGTACGCGCACAGCAGCAGGGGCTTACGCGCCGCGACTTTCTGCGCAACCTTCTTCTGAGCGCCGGCAGTGTCGCGCTCGCCAGTCGGTTGACGGCCTGCGGCGGAAGCAATGTACCGGGGCCGTTGGTCGGTGGCGGCTGGCGCAGCCCTTTCGCCGACATGGGGCCACTGCTCGCGCCCGACGAGAACGGCGTGCAGCTGCCGGCGGGTTTTCGTTCACGCGTCGTCGCCGTCGTCAACGAGCCGCCGATTCCGAGCAATCCGTCCTTCCTGTGGCACTCCGATCCAGACGGCGGCGCGGTGTTTCGCACCGATGACGGCGGCTGGATCTACCTGTCCAACAGCGAGGCGCGCGATGCGACGACGTTGTTCGGTCAACTGCCGGCGGTTCCGGTGATCTCCGAACTCGCCACCCGCGAGTCGCTCGAGCTGCTGTCGCCCATCGTCGGCCCGGTTACCGGACTGCTGCCGCTGAGTCCGCCGCTGGTGCTGCCGTTCAAAGGTGGCGTCAGCGCGCTGCGCTTCGACAAGGATGGGAATCTGGTCGACGCCTATCCGGTGCAGCGCAATACCACGACCAACTGCTCGGGGGGCGCGACGCCCTGGGGCACCTGGATCAACGGCGAGGAAATCGTCGACGGCTACATGTTCGAATGCAGTCCCCTGCGCGATGGCGGCACCCCGATCCGGCTCGACCGCTTCGGACGCAAGGCGCACGAGATGGTGGCCGTCGACGTCGCCGGCCGCGCGATCTACCACACCGAGGACCTCACCGGCAGCGATCGCTTCTACCGCACCGTGTTTCCGGCCCAGGCCTGGCCGGCGGGCGGCAAGCCCGATTACAGCCAGGGTGTGCTGCAGGTGCTCGCCGTGGACGCCGGGCTCGCCGCTGCGAGGCGAGGGCCGACACCGATTCGCTGGATCAACGCCATCGATGATGGTCGTCCGCAGTACCAGGTCTACCTCGACGAGGCGACCATCTTCGCGGGCAACGAGGGGGTGTGGTTCCTCAACGGTTTCGTGTTCTTCACCAGCAAGGGCGATGACAACATCTGGGCCATCGACACCATCGGTGGCACCATCGAGAGCATCTACAACCCCGAGGACGGGCCGATCGGCTCACCGGTCGATCCAAACGAGCCCAAGCTCGCCGGCGTCGACAACATCGCCATGACCCTCGACGGTGAAATGATCGTCGTCGAAGACGGTGGCGACATGCGTGCGATGGTGCTGCTGCCGGATCGCAGCACCATCCCGCTGTTGCGGCTGCCGGGCGATCCCGCCGTCACCGAGGTGACGGGCGTCGCGTTCTCGCCCGACGGCCGCCGCCTGTATGTGGCCAACCAGCGTGCGCTGCGCATGGGACAGCCCGCGGCTTTCGGTCTCGGTGGGGTGGTCTACGAGATCACCATGCCGTTTGCGGTGCGGGTGAATCCGCCGCTGGCGCGCGCGCTCTGACCGCGATGCCGCGCCCGTAACCCAGGCGCATCGAGACCAAGCGCGGTAGGCGCTGATCGGTGGATCCGCGCCGGTGCACACGGCCAGCGTCCCGCAGCGCAGCAGGCTTTGGGGGCAGCGCAGCAGGCGCACGCAGCCTGCGATCACTCAGCGCCGATGCGCCGCGGTGCTCGAAAGCCCATGTGGTACCATGCTCCGCGACAGGTGTCGCACGCGCTCTCATCGTGTTCGCGAGATGGCGTCGGCACCGCCGAGGTGCGTGGATCAGTGGACGGTAACAGGCGGCCGAGCAGCCGCCTTTTGTCGTTGTAAAGCTCGTGGTCGACCAAACCAAGCGAACCGGGCGAGGGTTTCAGCTCGGTGCCTCGCCCAGTGTCCATAGAAGCAAGAGGTGACCGTCATGTCTGGCGTCAGCCGTGCGACTTTCGATGAAGTCATGGTGCCCAATTACCAGCCTGTCGCGCCGATCCCGGTGCGGGGGCAGGGGTCGCGTCTGTGGGACCAGCAGGGGCGCGAGTACCTCGACTTTGCCTGCGGCATCGCCGTGACCGGGCTCGGTCATGCGCACCCCAAGCTGCTGGCGGTGCTCACCGATCAGGCGGCTCGTCTGTGGCATGTGTCGAACGTGATGACCAACGAACCGGCGCTGCGCCTGGCGCGCAGGCTCACCGAGCTGACCTTCGCCGACAAGGTGTTCTTCTGCAACTCCGGTGCCGAGGCCAACGAGGCGGCGTTCAAGCTCGCGCGCCGCTGGGGCAACGCCCAGGACCCGCGCAAGCACACGATCGTCTCGTTCTACAACGCGTTCCACGGGCGCACGCTGTTCACGGTCAGCGTCGGCGGGCAGGCCAAGTACACGCAGGGCTTCGAGCCCTTGCCGGGGGGGATCCGCCACGCCGCATTCAACGATCTGGCGTCCCTCGAAGCGGTCATGGACGACAGCGTCTGCGCCGTGGTGATGGAGCCGGTGCAGGGCGAGGGCGGTGTACTGCCGGCGACGCGCGAGTTCGCCCACGGCGTGCGTGCACTCTGCGATCGCCACCGGGCGCTTTTGATCTACGACGAGGTGCAGACCGGTAACGGCCGCAGCGGCAGCCTGTTCGCTTACGAGCAGTACGGTGTGACGCCGGACGTGCTGACCACGGCCAAGGGGCTGGGCGGTGGATTCCCGATCGGTGCGATGCTGACCACAGATGCCCTGGCCGGTGTGCTCGCCTTTGGTACACACGGCTCGACCTATGGTGGCAATCCCCTGGCCTGCGCGGTGGCCGAAGCCGTGATCGAGGAGCTGGCGCGACCGGAGTTGTTGCGCAACGTCGGCGAGCGCGCGGCGCAACTTTCCACGGGCTTGGTGGAGATCGGCCGGCGTCACGGGCTGTTCGGCGCAACGCGCGGTCTGGGTCTGCTGATCGGTGCGCCGCTCGCCGAGGCATGGAAGGGGCGGGCCAAGGACGTGGTCAACGCCGCGCTCGCGCAAGGTTTGTGGCTGCTGGTTGCGGGCCCGGATGTGCTGCGCTTTGCGCCGCCGCTGAACATCAGTGCCGCGGACGTGGACGAGGGGCTGCGCCGTTTCGACCGCGCCTGCGCGACCCTGACGCAGGCCGGCGCGGGGTAGCGGGTCGGCAAAGCCGTGCGGCGCCGGCTGCGGGCCGCGCGGCCTTTTTGAGTGTCCTGTTGACTAACATATTGTGTTAGGTTAGAATTTGCATCCATGAACTTCAGCGTGCATTTCGACGAGGCCACGCTCGATCGGCTGAACCAGGCCGTCGAGCGCTCGGGCATGACGCGCAATCGCATCATCGTCACTGCGGTGCAGGCTTGGCTGGCGCAGAACGAAGAAAAGGATTGGCCGGAGGCGCTCAAGGCGCATTTCCGCAATCCGGCGCCCGAGCTGACCGAGGACACGCTGGATTTCCAGGCCTGGCGCAGCGCGCTGGGTGCCGGTAGCGAGCTGCGCTGGTGAAGTACCTGCTCGACTCCGATGTGCTCGCAGCCGCCATCAAAGGGCGTCTGCCGGTGGTGTTGCGGCTGGCCGAGCTCAAGCCGACCGACATCGCCGTCTCGGTGTTCGCTCGCATGGAGGCGGAGACCGCGTTGCGCCTGCAGCCGCGCGCGCAGGCGCGCTTCGGCCGACTGCTCAAGGAGTTTCTGGGCAGCGTCACGGTACTGGAGTTCGGCGCTGCCGAGGCGCAACAGGCGGTCAGCCTCGGCGCCTATCTGCAGGCCGCCGGCGAGCGTCTGGCGGCGCTGGATCTGCTGCAGGCGGCGACGGCCCTGACCCACCAGCTCGTGCTGGTGACCGACCGCGTCCATGATTTCGCCGGCGTCCCCAACCTCGACGCGGAGCGATGGGCGTGACGGAAGTGACTTCAACGATGCGACATAAGGAATTGAAATGAAGAGAATCGTCAACTTCAGTGCCGGGCCGGCGACACTGCCGCTCGAGGTGTTGCAGCAGGTTCAGGCCGAGTTGCTGGACTGGAACGGCTCCGGCATGTCGGTGATGGAAATGTCGCACCGCGACAAGGAGTTCATGTCCATCGCCCAGGCCGCGGAACAGGACCTGCGCGAGGTCATGAACATCCCGGCCAACTACAAGGTGCTGTTCATGCAGGGCGGGGCGACGGCGCAGTTCAGCTTGGTGCCGATGAACCTGCTGCGCGGCAAGACCGGGGCCGACTACATCGTCACCGGTGACTGGGGCAAGAAGGCGGCGAAGGTCGCCGCGCAGTTGTGCACGGTCAACATCGCCGCATCGAGCGAGGCCGACAAGTTCACCGGCATTCCCGAGCCTTCGAGCTGGAAGCTCGACCCGAACGCCGCCTACGTGCATATCACGCCCAACGAAACGATACACGGCGTCGAATTCCATACCGAACCGGACACGCTCGGCGTGCCGCTGGTGGCTGACATGTCGTCGAACATCCTGTCGCGGCCGGTCGACGTCTCGAAGTACGGTCTGATTTATGCCGGCGCACAGAAGAACATCGGCCCGTCCGGCGTGACCATCGTGATCGTGCGCGAGGATCTGATCGGCGAGACCTTGCCAAAGACGCCGGCGCTGTTCGACTACAAGCAGGTCGCCGACAACGACTCCATGCTCAACACGCCGCCCTGCTTCGCCTGGTATGTCGCCGGCCTAGTGTTCAAGTGGATCAAGCGGCAGGGCGGGTTGGCGGTGATCGCCGAGCGCAATCGGCACAAGGCGGCGCTGTTGTATGACTACATCGACGGCGAGGACTTCTACACCAACCCGGTGCGCAAGGTGGATCGCTCGCGGATGAACGTGCCGTTCACGCTGGCCAACCCCGAGCTCGACGGTGAGTTCCTCAAAGGCGCCAAGGCTGCCGGCCTTTCCGGTCTCAAAGGCCATCGCTCGGTCGGTGGCATGCGCGCGTCGATCTATAACGCGATGACGATCGAAGGCGTGCAGCAGCTCGTCGATTACATGAAAGAGTTCGTCAGGACGCGTGGCTGACGCCGCGCTCCCGAAAAGCCAGGCGCGAGACGTACGGTCCGCGTCCGCTTCCACGTCTCACATCCCGCGTCTTACCGCCCACGAAACTGCCATGTTCAAAATCCAGACCCTCAACAACATCTCTGTCGTCGGCTTGGAGCGCCTGCCGCGCGATCGTTACGAGGTTGCCTCCGAGATCGCCAATCCGGACGCGATCCTGGTGCGTTCCGCCGACATGCACAAGCTGGACATCCCCCGGTCGGTCAAGGCCATCGCTCGTGCCGGTGCCGGCACCAACAACATCCCGGTCGCACAGATGTCCAAGCGCGGCGTGCCGGTGTTCAACGCGCCCGGCGCCAACGCCAACGCGGTCAAGGAGCTGGTCCTGGCGAGCATGTTCATGGCGGCGCGAAACATTCCGCAGTCGCTCGATTTCGTGCGCAAGCTCGACGGCGACGACAAGGCGATGCACGAGGCCGTCGAGGCCGGCAAGAAGAAGTTCGTCGGTTTCGAGTTGCCCGGGCGCACGCTCGGGGTGATCGGTCTGGGTGCCATCGGCGTCAAGGTGGCCAATGCCGCGCTGGAACTCGGCATGACCGTTTACGGCTACGACCCGGCGATGACGGTGCAGAACGCCTGGCAGCTCAATTCCGGTGTGCGTCAGGCGGTATCCGTGGACGACCTGATGTCCAAATCGCAGTTTGTCAGCGTGCACGTGCCATTGCTGGATGCCACACGCCGGCTGATCAATTCGGAGCGCATCGGCCTGATGAAGAAGCAGGGCGTGGTGCTGAACTTCGCGCGCGACGCGATCGTCGACGAGCAGGCCGTGATCGAAGCCCTGAACACGGGCAAGCTGCACGCCTACGCCTGCGATTTTCCGTCGAATGCGCTCAAGAACCATCCGCGGGTGATCGCGACCCCGCACCTGGGCGCATCGACGGTGGAAGCCGAGGACAACTGCGCGGTCATGGTCGCCGAGCAGATCCGCGAATTCCTCGAAGTCGGCAACGTGCGCAATTCGGTGAACTTCCCCGAAGCGGTGCTGCCGTTACTGCCGGGCAAGACGCGCCTGTGCGTGGTCAACGAGAACGTGCCGAACATGGTCGGCCAGATTTCGACGGCGCTGGCCAAGCGCCAACTCAACATCGCCGATCTGCTCAACAAGTCGCGCGGCGATCTGGCCTACACCATCGTCGATGTCGATACCGAAGTCCCCGACGATGCCCTCGCCGAGATCGCCGGCATCGGTGGCGTACTGGCCACGCGGGTCATCGCCGCCCGCTAGGGTGGCGACGCAAGTCGCGGGGCCGAAACTGCGTACAATTCGGCTCCGCCGCCTTTTAGGTTTCGCGCAGCACGCCATGACGCAGAATGACCTGGCCCGGGCGCGCCAAGAGATCGACGCTCTGGACGAACAGATCCAGGCGCTGATTTCGCAGCGCGCGCGCATCGCCCAGCAGATCGCCCTGATCAAGCAGCGCATGGGCGACACCGGCGACCACTACCGGCCATCGCGCGAGGCCGAGGTGCTGCGCGCGGTGATCGCGCGTAACCGCGCCGGCGGCGGGCCGCTGACCGACGAAACGATCGCGCGGCTGATGCGCGAGATCATGTCGGCCTGCCTGTCGCTCGAATCGCCGCTGACGATCGCTTACCTCGGTCCGGAAGGCACTTACACGCAGGCGGCGGTACTCAAGCACTTCGGCGACAGCGTGCGCGCGCGCGCGGCCAATGCCATCGACGAGATCTTCCGCGACGTCGAGTCCGGAGCCGCCGACTATGGCGTGGTGCCGGTGGAGAATTCGATCGGCGGCGTGGTCAGTCACACCCTCGATGAGCTGGTTCACACGCCGCTGCGCATCTGCGGCGAGGTCACGCTGCCGGTTCACCATCACCTGCTGTCGCAGGCCGAGACGCTCTCGCAGGTCACCAAGATCTACGCGCATCCGCAGTCCTTCGCGCAGTGCCGCAAGTGGCTGGATGCCAAGCTGCCGCGTGCGGTCCGTGAGCCGGTGTCGAGCAACGGCCAGGCGGCTGCGCAGGCCAGGGAGGAAGGAGCGAGCGTCGCCGCGATCGCCAGCCTGCAGGCCGGGCGCATCCATGCGCTGAACATCCTCGCCGCCAACATCGAGGACGATCCGAGCAACACGACGCGTTTTTTGGTGCTCGGCAAGCAGGATCCGGCGCCGACCGGTCAGGATCTGACCTCGATCGTACTGACCGGCCATCGCAACCAGCCCGGCTCGTTGCTCAAGCTCCTGCAGCCGCTCGCGGACGCTGGCCTGGACATGACGCGCATCGAATCCCGCCCGGTCAAGGACTCGGCCGTGCGTGACTATTACTTCTTCATCGACTTTGCCGGGCACGCTGCCGACCCGGACGTGCGCGCAGTGCTGGATGCCCTGAACAACGCCGCCGCCTTCTTCAAGGTGCTGGGCTCGTATCCGCGCGCGGTCGTATAAGCCGTTTCATCGAAAACTCATGACGCAAGCGCTCTTCAAACACGCCGCTGCCGGCGTGCTCAGCCTGGAAGCCTACTCGCCCGGCATGCCGATCGAGGAATTGCAGCGCCGGCTCGGCGTCTCCAACGCGATCAAACTGGCCTCGAACGAGAATCCGCTGGGTTGCAGCCCGCGCGTGCGCGAGGCGGTGGCCGCGGCGGTTTCCGAAATCGATCTGGCGCGCTATCCGGACGGCAGCGGTCACCGTCTCAAGCACAAGCTCGCGTCGATGCACGGCATCGAGCCGTCGCGGATCACGCTCGGCAACGGCTCGAACGACATCATCGAGCTGCTGGGCCGCGTGTTCCTGGGGCCCGACCGCGCCGCCCTGTTCTCCGCGCATGCGTTTGCGGTCTATCCGATCATCACGCAGGCGCAATGCGCGCGCGCCGTCGTCGTGCCGGCGCGGGCGGCCGACGCCGATCAGCCCTACGGTCACGATCTCGCCGGCTTTTCTCGCGCGCTCGAAGTCAACGCCGACGTCGCACTGGTATTCATCGCCAACCCCAACAATCCGACCGGCACCTGGCTCGCGCCCACGCAGATCGAGGCGTTTCTGGCGCAGGTGCCGCGCGAGGTCATCGTCGCGTTGGACGAGGCTTACTACGAATACATGGAGCCGGCACTGCGCGGCGATGTGCGCGCCTGGCTCGATCGCTACCCGAACCTGGTGGTGTTCCGCACGTTCTCGAAGGCCTATGGGCTGGCGTCGCTGCGCGTCGGCTATTCGCTGTCGAGTCCAGAGCTCGCCGATCTGCTCAACCGCGTGCGTCAGCCGTTCAACAACAACAGCCTGGCGCTGCTCGCCGCCGAAGTCGCGCTCGATGATCAGGATTTCGTGCGTGCGTCGGTCGAGCTGAACACGGCCGAGCGCGAGCGCCTGACGCAGGCCTTGCTGGGCATGGGGCTGAACGTGCTGCCGTCGCAGGCGAACTTCCTCGCCATCGACTTCGGTCGTGACGCCAAGCCGCTGCATCAGGGCTTGCTCGAACGCGGTGTGATCGTGCGGCCGCTGGCGTCCTACGCGCTGCCGCAGTTCCTGCGCGTGAGCATCGGCACGCGCGCCGAGAATGATCGCTTCGTCGAGGCGCTCGGGGAGGTCTTGACGGCGTGATCGTGCAGCGTTTGGCCGTAATCGGCCTCGGACTGATCGGTGGCTCGCTGGCGCGCGCGTTGCGTGCCGCCGGAGCGGTCGCGCACATCTCCGGCTACGATCCCGACCCGTCGCGGCGCGACGACGCCCAGCGCCTGTGCGTGATCGATCGCGTCTGCGACACGCCGGCGGCCGCGGTGCGCGATGCCGATCTGGTGGTGCTATCGGTACCGGTGCTGCAAACCGCCGATGCACTGGTCGCGTGTCTGCCGGCGTGCAAGCTCGATGTGGTCATCACCGACGTCGGTAGCACCAAGACCTCGGTGCTCGAGGACGTCAAGCGCGTCTGCGGGCAGTTGCCGCCCTGGTTCGTCGCCGGCCATCCGATCGCCGGTACCGAGAAGAGCGGCATCGCCCACTCGCAGGCCGAGCTGTTCCGTCGGCATCGCGTGATCCTGACCCCGCATGCGAACCAGGACGCGGCGGCGCAGTCGCTGGTGACGCGCATCTGGCAGGCGGCCGGTGCGCGCGTGGTCGAGATGGACGCGCACCGGCACGATGCGATCTTCGCCGCGACCTCGCACCTGCCGCACGTGCTCGCCTACAGCTTCGTGGACATGCTGGCACGTTTGGACGACAGCGACGAGATCTTCCGCAATGCCGGCGGCGGCTTTCGCGACTTCTCGCGCATCGCGTCGAGCTCGCCGCAAATGTGGCACGACATCGTGCGCGCCAATGCCCACTCGGTGGGTGAGCTGCTGGATCGCCAGATCGGCGAGCTGCAGCAGATCCGCGCGATGCTGCGCGAATCGCGCTGGGACGAACTCAAGGCTCTGTTCGAGCGCGCCCGCAGCGCGCGCGAACGTTACCTGGCGCAGATCGAATGACCGCGGTGCTCGATCTGGCGCCGATTCGCGCGGCCCGTGGCGAGCTAAGGCTTCCCGGTTCCAAGAGCATTTCGATCCGCGCGCTGCTGCTCGCCAGCCTCGCCGAGGGCCAGACGCGCCTGACCGGCGTACTCGACTCTGACGACACACGGGTGATGCGCGAGGCACTCGGCGCCTGCGGCGTGTCGCTGATCGATTTGGGACAGAGCGCCTGGCGGGTCTGCGGTGGCACGCGCTATGCACGACGCGAGGCCGAGCTGTTCGTCGGCAACTCGGGGCTGTCGATCCGCACGTTGGTCGCCGTGCTCGCCTTCATGGGAGGGCGCTATCGCCTGACGGGCGTCCCACGCATGCACGAGCGGCCGATCGGCGATCTGGTGGACGCGCTGCGGCCGCTTGGCGCGCGCATCTCATACTTGCAGCGCAGCGGCTTTCCGCCGCTGTTGATCGAACCCGCCGATGTGCGGGTGCTGCAGCCGGTGCGCGTGCGCGGCGATGCGTCCAGTCAGTTTTTGACCGGCATCCTACAGGCAGCGCCGCTGCTCGCGACCGAGCATGATCTGGTGATCGAGGTCGAGGGCGAACTGATTTCGAAGCCCTACGTCGAGCTCAGCATCGCGCTGATGCGGCGCTTCGGCGTCGAGGTCGACTGCAGCCACGGCGCAGCGGGCACGCCGCGCTATCGCGTCGCCGCCGGTGCCCGTTACCGCTCGCCGGGCACGCTGGCGGTCGAGGGCGATGCCTCCTCGGCGTCGTATTTCCTCGCGCTCGGACTGCTCGCGGGTGGGCCGGTGCGCGTGCGCGGCATGGGACGCACGAGCTTGCAGGGCGACGTGCGCTTTGCGGAGGTCGTGCGCGCGATGGGCGGCGAGGTGACGCAGGGCGAGGACTGGACCGAGGTGCGCTCACCGGGGCTGGTGTCGGGCTTCCGGCCGCGCGCGATCGATGCCGATTTCAATCACATGCCCGATGCGGCGATGACGGTGGCGGTGCTGGCCCTGTTCGCGGATGGGCCCTGCGTGCTGCGCAACATCGGGAGTTGGCGGGTCAAGGAGACCGACCGGCTCAGCGCGATGGCGACGGAGCTGGCGAAGTTCGGTGCCGAAGTCGAGGCGGGCGCCGATAGTCTGCGCATCAGGCCACCGGCGGTGCTACGCCCGGCAACGGTCGACACCTATGATGACCATCGCATGGCGATGAGCTTCTCGCTGGCAGCGTGCGGCGGGGTGCCGGTGCGCATCAACGATCCGCAGTGCGTGTCGAAGACGTTTCCGGACTATTTTTCGCGCCTGGCGGCGCTGACGACGGTATCGTGAGCATGGCGCGCGAGGCGGTGCCCGTCATCACCGTGGACGGTCCCAGCGGCGTCGGCAAGGGATTGGTCACGCGCTGGCTGGCGCAGCGTCTGCGCGGGTGGCATCGGCTCGACAGCGGGGCGCTGTACCGCATCCTCGCGCTCGCGGCGCATCGCCGTCGTGTCGATCTCGACGATGCAGCGGCCGTCGCCCGTCTGGCGCCGACGCTCGACATCCGCTTCGAGGGTGAGCGCGAGGACGACGAACGCATCCTCGTCGATGGTCAGGACTGGACGCGCGACCTGCGCCGCGAATCGACCGGCGCGCTGGCGTCGAAGATCGCCGCGGCGCCGCCGGTGCGCGCGGCGCTCTTGCAGCGTCAGCGCGACTTTCGCCGCGCGCCCGGTTTGATCGCGGATGGCCGCGACATGGGTACGGTCGTGTTCCCGGATGCGGCACTCAAGATCTTCATGGACGCAAGCCCGGAGGAGCGCGCGCAGCGGCGACTCAAGCAGTTGAGCGAAAAGGGGATACAGGCTACACTCGCGCCCCTTTGTGAAGAGATTCGCGCCCGCGACGAGCGCGACCGCAACCGCCCGGTTGCTCCGCTCAAACCTGCGGAGCAAGCCGAAGTGGTTGATACGACGGGGCTTTCACCTGAGGCCGTGCTGGCGAGGGTGGAAGCGCTGTTGCGGCGGCACGGCTGGTCGTAAAGCCCGTTTCCCTTCGCATGCAAGCACGCGGACCGCATGGATGCGGGCCGTCTTTTTTCATTTCACGGGCCCCCAAGCAGGATGCGCGGGGATGTTCAACGCAAAGAGCAATTGAATGAGCGAAAGTTTCGCTGAGTTGTTTGAGGCCAGCCTCAAGAGCGGCCAGTCCATGCAGTCCGGCACGATCGTCAACGCCAAGGTGCTGGAGGTCAAGCCCGACGTGGTCATCGTCGACGCCGGCCTGAAGTCCGAGGGTGTGATCCCGATCCAGGAGTTCATGGTCGACGGCGAGCTCAAGGTCGCCGCCGGCGATGACGTGGAAGTGGCGCTGGAAACCGTTGAGGATGGCTTCGGCGAAACCAAGTTCTCCAAGGAAAAGGCCGAACGCATCAAGACCTGGGAGCGTCTGCAGAAGGCGTTCGAGAACAAGGACACGGTGATCGGCACGATCACCGGCAAGGTCAAGGGCGGTTTCACCGTCGACGTCGGTTCGGTGCGTGCGTTCCTGCCGGGCTCGCTGGTGGACGTGCGGCCGGTGCGCGATACGGCGTATCTGGAAGGCAAGCCGCTCGAGTTCAAGGTCATCAAGCTCGACAAGATCCGCAACAACGTCGTCGTGTCTCGGCGCGAAGTGCTCGAAGCCGAGTACAGCGCCGAGCGTGATGCCCTGCTGGCCAACCTGCAGGAAGGTGTGGTGCTCAAGGGCGTGGTCAAGAACCTCGTCGAGTACGGCGCCTTCGTCGATCTCGGCGGCATCGACGGCTTGCTGCACATCACCGACATGACCTGGAAGCGCGTCAAGGATCCGGCCGAGGTCGTGACCGTGGGCCAGGAGATCGAGGTCAAGGTCCTGAAGTACGACCGCGAGCGGCGCCGCGTGTCGCTCGGTCTCAAGCAGCTCGGCGCCGATCCGTGGGTGGACATCGAGCGTCGCTATCCGGAAAAGACGCGCCTGTTCGGCAAGGTCACCAACATCACCGACTACGGTGCATTCGTCGAGATCGAGCCCGGCGTCGAGGGTCTGGTGCACGTCTCCGAAATGGACTGGACCAACAAGAACGTCAACCCGGCCAAGGTCGTGCAGATCGGCGACGAGGTCGAGGTGATGATTCTCGACATCGACGGCGAGCGCCGCCGCATCTCGCTGGGCATGAAGCAGTGCAAGCCCAATCCGTGGGAAGAGTTCGCGCAGAACCATCAGAAGGGCGACCGCGTGCGCGGTGCGATCAAGTCGATCACCGACTTCGGTATCTTCGTCGGGCTCGACGGCGGTATCGATGGCCTGGTGCACCTGTCGGATCTCGACTGGAACGAGCCGGGCGAGGTCGCCGTACGCCGGTACAGCAAGGGGCAGGAAGTCGAGGCGGTGGTGCTCGCGATCGACGCTGCGCGTGAGCGCATCTCGCTGGGCATCAAGCAGGTGTCCTCCGATCCGCTGACCGACTTCATCGCGCGCAACGCCAAGGGCTCGGTGGTGTCCGGCAAGGTGCGCTCGGTGGATCCGCGCGGTGCGGTGATCGATCTCGGCAATGGCGTGGAAGGCTACATCCGCGCCAACGACCTCGCCCGCGAGCGCGTCGACGATGCGACCAAGCTGCTCAAGGAAGGCGATACCCTCGAAGCGCGCTTCATCGGCGTCGACCGCAAGAACCGTACGATCCAGTTGTCCGTGCGCGAGAAGGAGATCCAGGAAGAGCAGGAGGCCGTTGCCGAGTACAGCCGCAACGCCAGCACCGGCAAGACCAGTCTGGGCGATCTGCTCAAAGAGCAGATGGGCGGCAGTAACTGATAACCTGAGGTTGTTGTGCCATCTTCCGGATAAATCTGGAAAAAAGCGACGAGGCCGCGCTTGCGCGGCCTTTTCGTTTTCACTAATGTTCACCTCGATACGGGCCACCGGCCGAGCGGCAATGACCAAATCCGAACTGATCGAGCGGCTGGCCGCGCGCCAGACTCACCTGATGCACAAGGACGTGGAGCTGGCGGTCAAGCTGGTGCTCGACCGCATCAGCCTCGCGCTGGCGCGTGACGACCGTGTGGAAATCCGTGGCTTCGGCAGCTTTTCGCTGCATCATCGGCCCGCGCGCATCGGGCGCAATCCCAAGACCGGCGCGGCCGTGCACATCCCGCCCAAGCGGGTGCCGCACTTCAAGCCCGGCAAAGAGATGCGCGAGCGTGTCAATGCCAGCATGCAGGTTCCATCACCTTCGGCATCACGCTCGCCGATCGACGACGCGACGGGTTGAGGAGAGCTACCGTCATGTCGCGCGTGCTGCTGGTGCTGCTGCTGGTCGTGGTGCTGGGGCTCGGTTTGACCTTCGGGTATCTCAACGGCCAGCCCGTCGCGTTCGATTATCTGTTCGGGGTTTGGGAAGTGCCGCTCGCCGCACTGCTGATCGCCACATTCGCGCTCGGCGTGGTCCTCGCACTCGGTGCCGTCGCGGTGCGGATCATCGGATTGCGCATCGAGCTGCGGCGGCAGCGGCAACGTATCCGCGAGTATGAGATCGAGCTGCGTAGCCTACGCGAACTGCCGCTGACGACCGACGTCGGCGGTACGACATCTCGGTCGCCGGGTGCTTGACCCTCTGTTCACCTGGTTGCTGCTGCCTCTGGGCGTCGCGCTCGGCTGGGCGCTGGGCCGGCGCGCCGCCACGACCGGACCGGTCCGTGGTTTCACCGGCGAGCAGCTGGGGGGTTTGCTGACGCAGTTGTCCTCCGACGATCCGGACCAGGCGATCGCTGCACTGACCACGGCGACCGAAATCGATCCCTCGACCGCCGAACTGCATCTGACGCTGGGTCGCATGTTCCGCAAGCGTGGCGAGGTCGATCGTGCGCTGCGGGTACATGAGGCGCTGGTGCAACGTGCCGGCCTTGCGCCCGCGCTGCGGCTGCAAGCCCGCTTCGAACTCGCGCAGGATTACATGACCGCCGGAGTGATGGATCGGGCGGAGCGGCTGTTCGACGAGCTGGTCGCGGATGGCGCTTTCGTCGTGCCAGCGCTCGAGGCGATCCGCACGATACACGAACAGGCACGCGACTGGCCGCAGGCCATCGCCGCCGCGCGTCGGCTGCAGTCGGCCAAGGGCGAGTCCCAGCGTGCCGCGATCGCCCAGTACCTGTGCGAGATGGCCGTGGACGCGCGCAACGCCCGCCGCCACGGCGACGCGATCCGGCTCGCGCGCGAGGCGCTCGACGAGGATCCCGATTGTGTGCGTGCGCTGCTGCTGCTGGGCGAGCTGCAGGAGGCGGCCGGCGATCACGCCGCGGCGATGCGCGCTTACCTGCGCGCCTTCGAGCAGGACCCGCGCTTTCTGCCGGACGTGATCGAGCCGCTGCAGCGCTGTGCCGCGGCCACCGGCGAGCGCGACCGCTATCTGCTGTTTTTGCGCGATGCCAAGGAGATGTCGCCGAGCAGCCTGCCTTACGTCGCCGAGGCACGCCTGCTGGCGGAGACCGGACTCGACCCTTTGGATCATCTCGCGCAGAGCCTCGAAGCGCGCCCCAGTCGCGCCGTGCTCGCCGAGTTCCTCGAAGTGCTCGAGCGCCAGCCGAACGTCGTCGCCGCAGGTCTGGACAAGCCGGCCGCGAGTCTGCGCCGCGCCTTGCTGCGCTTGATGGAGTCCACGCCGCGCTATCAGTGCAGCAACTGCGGCTTCTCGCCGCGGCAGATGTTCTGGCAGTGCCCCGGCTGCAAACGATGGGGAACCACCGCGCCGGTCGACGACGTGCTGCGCGGCTGAAGGCCGCGTCGGCACGCCACGGGCCGCGCCAGTGGCTACACTGCGCGGGTCACCGCGACACACTGCAAGAGGTTGGGTTTGGCGAAGACGGCATTCGTCACCGGTGCCACGGGTTTCGTGGGCCTGAACCTGGTCGAGACCCTGCTCGATCGGGGGTGGGACGTGATCGCCATGCATCGAGCCAGCTCCGAGCTCGGCGTGCTCGCGCGCTTTAGCCGCGTGCAACGCGTGATCGGCGACGTGACCGATGCGCGCTCGATCAAACAAGCGATGCCGCGCGGCGTCGATTGCGTCTTCCATGTCGCCGGCAACACCAGCCTGTGGACGCGCACGCACGTCGAGCAACTCAAGGTCAACGTCCGCGGCACCCGCCATGTCGCGCGGGCGGCGCTGGAGGCCGGCGCGCGGCGCTTCGTGCACACCTCCAGCGTCGTCGCCTACGGCCTGCACAGCGGCACCATCACCGAGGAGACGCCGACGCGCGGCAGCGCGGTCGCGATCAATTACATCCGCAGCAAGGCGCTCGCGGAGCGCGAGGTGCGCAAGGCGATCAGCGCCGGCTTGCCGGCGGTGATTCTCAATCCCGCCCATCTGATCGGTGCCTACGACACCAGCGGTTGGGCGCGTCTGTTTCGCTTGGTCAAGCAAGGACGCCTGCCCGCGGTGCCACCGGGCGGCGGCAGCTTCTGTCATGCGCGGGCCGCAGCCGAGGCGATGGTCGCGGCCGCCGAGCGTGGGCGCTTGGGCCACAACTACCTGCTCGGCGGCGCGCAGGCCAGCTATGTCGGGCTGGTCAAGGCGATCGCGCAGGCGCTGGGTATCAAGCGGCGTGCGGTCGCCATGCCGCCGGCGGTGCTCACCGGTTACGCGTTGGTCGAAGAGTGGATCGCGCCGATGTTCGGCCGCGAGCCCGACGTGACTCGCGACGCCGTCTCGCTGTTGTCGCACAACCTGTACTGCGACAGCCGTAAGGCGCAGCGAGAACTGGGCTATACACCGGTCAGCCTGGAGCGCATGGTGGCCGACTGCTGCGAGTGGATGCGCCAAGCGCGGCTGTTGTGACGCCGCAGCCGGGGATCAGACGCATCAGCTCGCGGTCTGTGACGGCACTCTCAGGCGATGTCCCGGACGGATCTGGCTCGCCGGAACCAAGTTGTTGTGACGCATGAGGGCGTCGACACTCGTCTGGTAGCGTCGCGCGATACGCCACAGCGTTTCCCCGGGTTGTACCACGTGCACCTGTGTCGACGGCACTGCCGCGCGGGACGTCTGCGCAAAGCGTGCCGGATCGTCGACCTTGGCCAGGCTGGCGCGCAGCCGCCGCGCATGGGCACTGGGCAGCAGCAACACCGATTTGCCCGCGGTGTCGCCCAGATCATCGAGCCCGGGGTTGTAGACGCGGATCACGGCCTCGGGCACGCCTGCCAACTTTGCCGCGCGCGCCAGATCCACCGGTCCGTGCAGAGGGATTTGCTCGGCCGCCGGTGTGTCGGGGATGTCCGGCAGGCGAATGCCGAAGCGTCCAGGCTGCTCGACGAGCAGCGCCAGCGCCATCACCCGGCACACGTGTTCGGAGGTTTCGCGCGGTAGCCTCAGATCCCAGAAGTCGGTGCCACGCGGATGCGCATCGAGCAGGCGCGACAGCCGCGACTGCCCCAGGTTGTAGGCGGCCAGCGCCAGGCGCCAGTCGCTGAAATGTGCGTAGAGCGCGCGCAAATGGCGCAACGCGGCGTCGGTGCTGGCGAGGGGATCGCGGCGCGCGTCGTAGTGGGCGGTCGTCTTGAGTCCCAGCGAGCGCCCGGTCGACGGCAGGAGTTGCCACAGGCCCAGGGCTTGTTGCGAGGAGGCGGCATGTGGATCGAAGCCGGACTCGACGGCGGGCAGCAGCGCCAGCTCGGCCGGCAGATCGTAGCGCTCGACGGTCTCGACGATGTGCCACAAAAACGGCTGCGAGCGGGCCAACAGGCGCCGGGTGGCATCGGCATGCTTCGCATACCGCTGCGCGCACGTGACGATCTGCGGCTGCTCGTCGTTGACCAAGCGCAGATTGGCGACGATGCGCGGCCAGATCGAATCGCCGGCCGCAAATGAAGCACTCGCCGGCAATGGTGCGCAAAGCGCGCACCACGCCAGTGTGGCGGTCAGTCTGCGGCCCATCGACTCCCCCCAAAATCGGCCTCTTGGCCCGTCCCGGTTCGCGGACGGGTTCCCCGACTTTACCGATTTGCTCGGGTTTGGCCACCCCCTGAACGGGGGCGGAGTCCGGGCAGACGGACGCAGCCTGCGCGAGTCTTCGGTCACGGTTCCATCGCAAGTCCACTACACGCGCTGCTTGCGTTGGGGGCGCTCCGGCCGTCTCGGCTCGCTGCGCGTCTGGCCGTCCCTGGCTGGCCGTTAGCGCTCGAACGATCAGGTCGCTTTGAAGCCATCTTTCCAGCGCCGGAGCGCGGCGAAGGTGTCCACTGCCGTGGGCAGGGCGGCGCCGGCCCAGCGTGCCGCGGCATCGCGCACGGCCGGCACGTCGGTACGCAGAAACGGGTTGATCTCGCGCTCGAGTGCGAGCCGGCTCGGCAGGCTCGGCCGGCCGGCGTCGCGCAGCTCGCGTACGCGCCGCGCATGCGCAGCGAGCGCCGGATTGCCCGGTTCGACGGTGCGGGCGAAGGCCAGATTGGCCAGAGTGTATTCGTGCGTGCAGTAGATCTCGGTGTCCTCCGGCAGCGCGGCCAGTCGCTGCAGCGAGTGGTGCATCTGCGCCGGGGTGCCCTCGAAGAGGCGGCCACAGCCTGCCGAGAACAAGGTATCGCCGCACAGCAGGATACCGGGCCTTCCGGCGGCGTAATACGCGATGTGGCCCAGTGTGTGCCCGGGTACGGCGATCACTTCGAAGCGTCGGCCGAGGACCTCGATGCGCTCGCCGTCGTCGAGCACGTGGGTGATCCCGCGAATCGCCTGCGCCTCGCCGCGTGGACCGTAGACCGGCACCGGATGGTGCTCCGTCAGCCTCTGCACACCGCCGACGTGATCGGGGTGGTGGTGGGTGATCAGAATGGCCTGCAGTTTCAGCCGCGAGGCGTCGAGAAACGCGATGGCCGGGGCCGCGTCGCCCGGATCGACGACGACGGCGCGCTCGCCGTCGACCAGCGTCCACAGGTAGTTGTCGACGAAGGCGGGGATGGCGTGAATGCGCATTGGGGTTACCATGAAGACCGATTCGAATGCAGGGTAACGCCATGCCGCTGATGCGTCACGAAGGCGGTCGTCCGCTCGATCGCCACGCTCTCGATCTATGGCGGGCGGCGCCACGCGCCGAGCGCCTGCTCGAACTCGAATCCGCGCAGCTCGGGCGCGTGCTGCCGGAGGTGTTCGGTCGCCATGTGTTGCAGATCGGTAGCTGGGGCGGCGGTGCGTTGATCGCCTGTGCCGGCACCTTGCATCACGCCGTGCTCGGCACCGCCGGCGATCCCGCCGCAGCCGCGGTGATCGACCCGCAGCAACTGCCGATCCTGTCCAAGTCGGTCGACGCGGTCGTGCTGCCGCATACGCTGGAGTTCACGCGTTCGCCGCACCATGTCCTGCGCGAGGTGGATCGCGTGCTCAACGATCGCGGCCGCCTGTTCGTGCTCGGCTTCAGTCCCTGGGGCATCTGGGCCTGGCGGCGCTGGCTCGGTGTACAGCACCGGGCGTTTCCGCAGGGCGGACGTTTTTACGGCGCCGGGCGGGTGCAGGATTGGCTCGAACTGCTCGACTTCGACATCACCGAGGTTCGCCGCTACAGCGTCGGCTTTCCGTGGCTGGCGCCGCGTAGCGTCGGCGACGCCTGGTCGCCGGCGAACCTGCTCAGCCCCTTTGCCGAGGCTTACATGGTGTGTGCGCGCAAGCGGGTGCTGCCGATGAACTTCGTCGGCCGCGGCCAGCGCGCGCAGGTCAAGCCGCTCGTCGGGGTCGGTCTGCCGGCGGCGCAGCGCGGTGCCGTCGATCGCGAACCCGAGCCGTCCGGGTAGACTGCGCGGCCGTGCGAACCTCGACTCTTCATCGTTGAAACACGTCATCATCCACACCGACGGCGCCTGCAAGGGCAATCCGGGCCCGGGCGGCTGGGGCGCGCTGCTGCAGTGCAACGGCCATGTGCGTCGCCTCAAGGGCGGCGAGCGCCTGACCACCAACAACCGCATGGAGCTCACTGCCGCGATCCGCGCGCTGCAGGCGCTACGCGAGCCCTGCCGCATCACCCTGCACACCGATTCGTCCTACGTCATGCAGGGATTGACGCAGTGGCTGGCCGGCTGGAAAGCGCGCGGCTGGCGCACGGCGGACAACAAGCCAGTGAAGAATCAGGATCTCTGGCAGGAACTGGACGCGGCCGCGGCGCGACACCAGATCGAGTGGCGCTGGGTCAAGGGGCATAGCGGTGATCCCGGCAACGAGGCCGCCGACCGCCTCGCCAACGAAGCGTGCTCCGAGGCGCAGGAACGCTAGTCTGTCCCGTCTCACGTCTCACGTCTCACGTCCATGCGCCAGATCGTTCTCGATACCGAAACCACCGGACTGGAGGTCGACCAGGGCCATCGCATCATCGAGATTGGCTGCGTCGAGTTGCGCAACCGGCGCGTCACCGGCAACGACTTTCATCAGTATGTCCATCCACAGGACAAGGACATCGATCCGGGGGCGGTCGAAGTGCATGGCATCACCATGCAGTTTTTGCAGGACAAGCCGACCTTCCGCGAATTGGCCGACGCGTTGTGGAAGTATCTGGCCGGCGCCGAGTTGATCATCCATAACGCTCCGTTCGATATCGGCTTTCTGGATCGCGAGTTCGCCCGCTGCGGGTACACCCAGAAGCTCGCCGAGGTCTGCCGCATCACCGACACGGTGGCCCTGGCGCGCAAGCTGCATCCGGGCCAGCGCGTCAGCCTCGACGCGCTGTGCCGTCGCTACGAGATCGACAACTCGCATCGCGCGCTGCACGGCGCGCTGCTCGACGCGCGGCTGCTCGCAGATGTCTATCTGGCGATGACCGGCGGCCAGAGCCGTCTTGGCTTGGAGGACACGGCGGGTGGGGCGGCGCGACGCTCGCGCTTCGTCGAGCTGCTCGCGGCCGGTGACGGGCCGCTGCCGGTCTTGACCGCCACCGACGAGGAGCTCGCCGCGCACCGCGCGCGCCTCGACGAGCTGCGGCGCAAGGGCAAGTGCCTGTGGGCGACGGACGCCGGGTGAAGGTCGTGCGCACGGCGTTGATCACCGGCGCCAATCGCGGTATCGGTCTGCACACGGCGCGAGCGCTCGCAAGGCAGGGCCTGCGGGTGATCGTCGCCGCCCGCGCCCGTGCGGACCTCGACGCCGCCGTCGCCCAGTTGGCGAGCGAGCGGCTGGTGGTGATGCCGCTGTTGCTCGATGTGGCGCGGATCGAATCGATCCGCGCCGCCGCTACGGTGCTGGCGCAGCAGGACGTCGCGGTGGACGTTTTGGTCAACAACGCCGGCGTCTACTTCGAAGGCAGCGTATTGTCCGCCAGCGATGCCGACTTCGTGCAGGCGCTCGAGGTCAACACGCTGGGTTCGCTGCGCTGCGCGCGCGCGTTCTTGCCCGGCATGATCGAGCGCGGCTATGGCCGCATCGTCAATCTGAGCAGCGGCTATGGCTGTTTCGCCAACGGGCTCGACGGACCGGCAGCGTACAGCCTGTCCAAGGCGGCGCTCAACGCCGCGACCGTGATCCTTGCGCGCGCCTGCCGCGGCGACGTCAAGATCGCCGCCGTCGATCCCGGCTGGGTGCGCACGCGCATGGGCGGTCCGCAGGCGCCGCGCACGGTCGAGGAGGCCGCCGCCGATGTGGCCTGGGCCGCGACGCTCGACGCATCGGCGCCCAATGGCGTGCTGTGGCGACGGCGCGAGCGCGCAGCGTGGTGAGCGCTCTTAGGATGCGCGCGCCAGGGCGGTGATGACTTCGAAGTAGGGTGGTCGCGTCTCGCGCGAGCTGATCCGGCACTGCAGCACCTCGAGACCGCACGCCCCGAGCAGGCGTCGCAGGCGCTGCGGGGAGATGCCGAGATTCACGTGGTCGAAGGCGCGCATCGTCTCCTCGTGGCGATGCTCGGCCAGCGCGGCGACAATCAGACGGCCGCCGGGGCGCAGCAGTCTGGACGCCTCGCGCAGTACCGTCTGCGGCTCGCGCGTGTACGACAGCGCGTGCATCAGGAACACATGGTCGTAGCGGCCCGAGGCCAGCGGCAACCGGTGCATGTCCGCTTCGAGGAACTCGACATTGGCGAGACGCGCGAGGCGCTTGCGCGCAGCGGCGATGACCGTCGGGCTGACGTCGACGCCGGTGACACTGCGCGCACGCTCGGCGATCAGCTCGGCGAGCACGCCATCACCACAGGCGATGTCCACCACATCGCCCAGTTCGAGCAGGCCGATCAGTGCGCGCGCCGTGGCTTCCCAGGTACGGCCGGGCGAGTAGTGCAGGTCCATGCGACCGGCGACCGACTCCGCCCAGGTCTGCCCGTGCTTGCGTTGTGCGACCACCTGTTCGGCGCGCTCGCGGTCGACGCGCAACTGGGTGTCGTCGAGGCGCTCGCGCAGCACCGCCCACAGGCCGTTGATTTCATCGTTCGCCGGCGCGAGCGAGTACAACGCGGCGTTGCCGCTGCGCTTGTCCTGCACCAGCCCGGCGCGCTTGAGCCGCGCCAGGTGGGTCGATACCCGGCTTTGTGCGAGTCCCGTCACCTCCGTCAGTTCGGCGACGCTGAGTTCATGCCGTTCGAGCAATAGCAGCAAGCGCAGGCGGCTGGCATCGGCGAGCAGGCTGCAGATTGCAGTGCTCTGTTCGAGCGACAGGTTCATGCGGATGGACAGATGCGGGAACCGGCGGCATTGTGACCAGCGCCGGCACGAACGACAAAGCCGGCGGCGACGCCGGCCGTGGTCGGAGTGTCGCGAACCCCGAGGGGCGCGCGCTCAGGCGTCGTGCGGAGTCTGTTCGCCGCTGGACGCCGGAGCCGAGGTCGGCGAAGCCGGGACCTCACCCGGCGCCAAGCCGAGTTCGGCCGCTTCTTTCTTGCCTTGCGACGTGGCGAGGAAGGCCCGGGACAGCGGCGAGGGCGTGATCGACTGCGCCGCCGCGATCACCGGTGCTGCGGCTTGACTGATACGCCGCTCGACCTTGCGGGCTTGCGCCTTGGCGCGGGCCTGGACGCGCTCGACCTGTTCGCGTGCCTGGGACTGCACTTTGCTGACCGCTTTTTTCGCCTTGGTCTTCGCCTTGGCCAGATCCTTTTTGACGCTCGCGCGCGTCGCCGTCACGGTGCGACGCGCCTTGTCTACGGCTTTGCCGACTCGCGCCTTGAGCGTGGGCTTCTTGGCGGCCGGCTTGGCTGCAGCGGATTTCTTCGCGACGGACTTGGCCGGCCTGCTCTTGACGGTCTTCTTGGCCGATTTCTTGGCGGTGAGTGTCTTGGCGGCTGCCTTGGCGGACTTCTTCGCTGCGACGGGTTTGCCGCTGGACTTCTTGGCGACCTTCTTGGCGGTTTTTTTCGCGGACTTTTTCATGAGCGTGGCGAACTCCATGCGTGGAACGGCCGCGGGGGCCAACAGAGCGCGTCAGGCCCTATGCAGGCGCCTGGAACAGCAGCACCGTGCGCGGGCACGGCGCCGGGATACGGCGGAACGGCTGCGGCGAAGAGGGCGGGGATGTCGTCGGCGCTCGCAGGGGTTGCGCCGGCAAGCGCGATGTGCCGCCGGTGCGGCTGGGGAGACCATGGAAGCGATGCCGTCACGTCATCTCCCTTGACTTTTCCCCCGAAAAGTTGCTGGCGAGTGTAGGACGCCGATCAAGCGCTGTCAAAACGCGCGCCGGGATGCCGCGAAGCGACCGTCTGGCGCCCGTCGGCCAGCGGTACTTTGGTTTACGGCACTGCAACACGAGGGCTATGATTGCCGACCTTTTGATCGTCGCGACGCGGGCTTGCGTCGGCTCCTCGGGTATCCAGACCTGCCCGCGCCGCTGCGGCCGCAGCCGCACCGGTTTTCTCCATCGATGAGGTGATCCACCCATGTATCAAGGGCAGTCCATCCGAGTCGTCCGCCTCGACCACGGCATCGCCGAGCTGTGTTTCGATCGCAAGGACGATGCGATCAACAAGTTCGACGCGCGTACGGTCGAGGAACTCAAAGCCGCCGGCGAGGTGCTGGCCCAGGCGGCCGATATCAAGGGCCTGATCGTGACCAGCGCCAAGGACGTGTTCATCGTCGGCGCCGACATCACCGAGTTCGGTGCCAACTTCCAGCGCACCGAAGAAGAAATCGCGGCCTGGGCCTTCGAAGCCAACAAGATCTTCAGCGCGATCGAGGATCTGCCGTTTCCGAGCTGCACGGCGATCAACGGGTTTGCGCTCGGCGGTGGTTTCGAAATGGCGCTGTCCACCGATTACCGGGTGATGGCGGCGACGGCGCAGGTCGGTTTCCCCGAGGTCAAGCTCGGCATCATTCCGGGCTTCGGCGGCACGGTGCGCTTCCCGCGCCTGGTCGGTGCCGACAACGCGATCGAATGGATCGCCGGCGGCGAGCAGAACAAGGCCGAGGCCGCGCTCAAGATCCACGCGGTGGACGCGGTGGTGCCGGTCGAGAAGGTCCGCGACGCGGCGATCAAGCTGGTGCAGCAGGCCGCCGAGGGCAAGTATGACTGGCAGGCGCGCCGGGCGCAGAAAAAAGGCCCGCTCAAGCTCGACGCCATCGAGACGATGATGGTCTTCGGTACCGCGCTCCCGTTCATCCAGGGCAAGGCCGGCAAGCACTACCCGGCACCGGTCGAGGCGGTGAAGGCGATCCAGAAGGCCGCCGGCAAGTCGCGCGACGACGCGCTCAGGATCGAAGGCCAGAGTTTCGCCAAGGTCGCCAAGACCCCCGTGGCCGATGCCTTGATCGGCATCTTCCTCAACGACCAGTTCCTCAAGAAAAAGGCCAAGGGCTACATCAAGGCCGGCAAGAAGATCGAACGGGCCGCGGTGCTCGGCGCCGGCATCATGGGCGGCGGCATTGCCTACCAGAGTGCGGTCAAGGGCACGCCGATCATCATGAAGGACATCGCCGAAAAGGCGCTGGAGCTGGGCATGAGCGAGGCCAACAAGCTCCTCGCCAAGCAGGTCGAGCGTAACAAGCTCACGCCCGAGAAAGCCGGCGCCATCCTCTCGACGATACGCCCGACCCTCAATTACGGCGATTTTGGCCAGGTCGACATCGTCGTCGAAGCCGTGGTCGAGAACCCGAAAGTCAAAAAGAGCGTGCTGGCCGAAGTCGAGGGGCTGGTCAAGGACGGCACCATCATCGCGTCGAATACCTCGTCGATCTCGATCGACGAACTCGCCGGCGCGCTCAAAAAGCCCGAGAACTTCCTCGGCATGCACTTCTTCAATCCGGTGCACCGCATGCCGCTGGTCGAGGTGATCTACGGCACCAAGACCTCCAAGGAGGCGATCGCGACCGTCGCCGCCTACGCAGCGGCGATGGGCAAGACGCCGATCGTGGTCAAGAACTGCCCGGGCTTTCTGGTCAACCGCATCCTGTTCCCGTACTTCGGCGGCTGGTCGATGCTGCTGCGCGACGGCGGTGACTACCTGAAGATCGACAAGGTCATGGAAGGCTTCGGCTGGCCCATGGGGCCGGCCTATCTGCAGGACGTCGTCGGCATCGACACTTCGCACCATGTCGGCGACGTGCTCGCCGAGGGCTATCCGGACCGCATGTCGAACAAGGAATTCAAGTCGGCGCTCGACGTGATGTTTGATGCCAAGCGCTACGGCCAGAAGAACGGCATCGGCTTTTACCGATACGAGACCGACAAGAAGGGCAAACCGCTCAAGTCGGTCGATCCCAAGACCGCCGAGTTGATCGCCACGGTGCAGCCCAAGGGCCAACGCGACTTCAGCGAGGAGGAGATCATCGACCGGCTGATGATCCCGATGATCATCGAAACCGTGCGCTGCCTCGACGAGGGCATCGTCGAGACGCCGGCCGAGGCCGACATGGGGCTGGTCTACGGCATCGGCTTCCCGCCGTTCCGCGGCGGTGCGCTCAAGTACGCCGATACGATCGGCATGAAGACCATCCTGGACAAATGCGCCAAGTACGCCGCGCTCGGCAAGCTCTACGAGCCCACCGAGTCGATGAAGAAGATGGCGGGCGAGGGCAAGCTGTACTTCCCCAAATAAGCCGGCCAACCGAATTTAGGAGATTCCCGAGATGACTGAAGTCGTAATCGTCGATGCGGTCCGCACGCCGATGGGCCGCTCCAAGGGCGGCGTGTTCCGCAATGTTCGCGCGGAGGACCTTTCCGCCGAACTGATCAAGGCAATCCTGCAGCGTAACGCGGCGATCAAGCCGACCGACGTCGAGGACGTGATCTGGGGCTGTGTGCAGCAGACGCTGGAGCAGGGCTTCAACATCGCCCGTAACGCCCTGCTCAAGGCCGGCCTGCCGAACACAGTGCCGGGCCAGACCGTGAACCGCCTGTGCGGCTCGTCGATGACGGCGATCCACATCGCCGCGGCCTCGATCAAGGCCGGCATCGGCGACACTTATCTGTGCGGCGGCGTCGAGCACATGGGGCACGTACCGATGACGCACGGATTCGATGGCGACCCGGCCCTGTCGGTCACCACCGCCAAGGCCGCGGCGATGATGGGCCTGACCGCCGAGATGCTGACGCAGACGCATCAGATCTCGCGCGAAAAGCAGGACGAGTTTGCGCTCGCCTCGCACCAGAAGGCTTACAAAGCCTGGAAGGACGGCCGCTTCAAGAAGGAGATGGTGCCGATCGCCGGCCACGACGCCGACGGCGCGCCGATCCTGGTGGACTACGACGAGGTGGTGCGTCCCGACGCCAATCTCGCCGATCTGGGCAAGCTCAAGCCGGCGTTCAACCCCAAGGGCAGCGTCACCGCCGGCAACAGCTCGGCGATCTCCGATGGCGCGAGCTGCGTGCTGGTGATGGCCGAGGCCAAGGCCAAGGCCTTGGGCCTCAAGCCGCTGGCCCGGATCAAGGCCGTCGCCGCGGCTGGGTGTAATCCGTCGATCATGGGTATCGGACCGGTGCCGGCGACGAAGAAGGCCCTGGAACGGGCCGGGCTGTCGCTGAACGACATCGACTACTTCGAGCTCAACGAGGCGTTTGCCGCGCAGTCGCTGGCCGTGCTCAAAGACCTCAAGCTGCTCGAACGCATGGATCGCGTCAACATCAAGGGGGGCGCGATCGCGCTGGGGCATCCGCTGGGCTGCTCGGGTGCGCGTATCACCGGCGCGCTCGCGCACGTGCTGGGCGAGCAAAACGCGCAGTTCGGCGTGGCGACGATGTGCATCGGCATGGGGCAGGGTGTGGCCACCGTGTTGGAGCGCGTCAACTAAGGGTCGTCGACATGGCGAAAAGGCCGGGCAAGCCCGGCCTTTTCGTTCTTCGCGGGTATCGTGGCTGCGGTCGTGCGGCGTGTGCGCCGAAACGACTCGGGACCTCGGCCGTTCAGGGTCCCCGACGACGCCGGTTCGCCTTGCGTGCCGCCTCCAGCAGTGACATGGCCTCTTTGAGTCGCTCGGCGCCGAGCTTCGCCGCTGCCAACTGCGCGCTCATCTGACGCGCGAGATCGCCCCAGGCGTGTTCGGGTATGTCTTGCGATGGCGCGTCGATTTGATCGAGCAGGCGTTCCATCAGGTCGAGTCCGTGGCGCCAGTGTTCGTGGTCGGCGCCATGCTGCAGCAGACACTTGACCAGCATGGGCCCCCAGTAGGTATTCAGAAAGCGGATCGCCGGGGAGGGAATGGAGCGACCGAAGGTCCGCAGCTCGAGCTCGCGGACCACGAGCCGCTTGGCCTCGCTGATCACGGCCTCGCGGCGTTTCTCGGCCTGGCGTTTTTGTGAGGAGAAGAACTCGTCGATCTGTTCCTGGCTGATCGGCTCGGCATTGAGCATCGCCTCGCGCACGAAATCGGGTGCCAGATCGAACTGCACCAGGACTTGCTGCAAGACCGCCGCCATGTGGCGGGCCTCCGCCGTGCCGGTGACGCGCGAAGTGGCGGACTTGAGCATCAGCTCATTGACCAGGCTGCGCAGCGGATGCGTCACCGCCGTGAACAGGCTCGCATCGGTGAGTGCGGATTTGACCAACGGAAAGCGTACCGATTCGTGCTGCGGCCCTAGCTCCTCCGGCACGAAAGGATCCTCGATGGCCTCGTTGAGGAACTGGCCTGCCAGCGCGATGCGTTGTAACGGCGCTTTGCGCCGCTCGATCGGCATCTCGATGCCGGATGGCAGCGGTCCCTCGGTCTGTAACGCGAGCAGATCGCTGGCGAGCATGCCATCGTTGTAGGTGGCGCCGTTCGGCGGAACGCGCTCGCGCACCGATTGCAACATCGATACGGTCTTGTCGTCGATGCGCTCGGTCGTGTGTGCGGTCCGTGTCACGGCAGGTTCGACCGGCGCCGTCGTCGGCGGGCTCGTAGTCGGCGTAGGGGGTGATCGCCGCAGCGCGTCGGCGCGCGCCGTCTCGTGGAGCAGAAGCGCTTCGGCTTCGGCGGCGCGCGTCGCGATCTCGGTCAACGAGGCCATCAGCGATTCGTAGAACCGCGGCAGCTGCGGCAGCACCATGGTATCGAAGCGATCGAACAGCACGCGCAGATGTGCGCTGCCATGGTCCAGCGCCGATGCGGTGTCGCGCAGGACGCGGCACAGGCTCGCCGGGGAAAGCGCACCCGCGTGCACCGGGAAGCGCACCGACCGGCGAATGACGTCGAGCTGCGCGTCGAGTTCGCCGATCAAGCCGGCGAACTGAGCCTCGGCGCGTAACTGTGGCGGTGTCAGCACCATCGCGTCGTGACTCACCGGTCGTGACGACGCCAGCCTTGCCGATTCGGCCGAGCCGATCAGGGCGATGTCGATCCGCGCCAGCACCTCCTCGAGCCAACGTCCCGGATCGGCGGCCACGGCTCGGGCCAGAGCAGTGCAGTTGCGCTGCTCGGAGACCAGTGCGGTGATCGACGCCCGTCGTTGCAAGGCCTCGGGCAACTGTTCGAAGAACGGCTTGAACACCGAGGTCAGCGCGAACTCGACTGCACGCCGCAGCGCACTGACGGCAGGGGGTGCACCGGGTGCCGCCGGCGGGGTGGGTACGGCGGCGTCTGTATCCGGCGTCGCGGCGCCAGAATCGGGCATCGTGCTCATCGGTCTCCCTGACGGTCCTCGCTGCACCATCCGTGGCTACGGCCGGTGACCGGCACCGGCCGTTGCGCGAGGCAAGACTACGCGATCTGCGTGCGTCTGCGTACTGATGGCACCTGCGCAGCACGGCGCGAAGGGCGCCGAGGGATCTGGGAGATCGCCGCAGGCGAAGTGGTCCGTCCGCACCTCGATGGGCTGAGGGTGCGCGCGATGAGCGATCGACAAAGGTTTGCCCGCCGTGAAGTGGCGTCCCCAAGGGGATTCGAACCCCTGTTACCGCCGTGAAAGGGCAGTGTCCTAGGCCTCTAGACGATGGGGACGAGGCAAACAGCTTGCGAATGTCCGGTGGACATTCGCGTTTGCCGAGCCGGCACACCATGGATGGTGTGCCAGGGACCCGGCGCCATGGATGGCTCCGAGGAGCTGACCGTGGTTTTCGCGAGTTTTGGTGGAGCTAGTCGGGATCGAACCGACGACCTCTTGCATGCCATGCAAGCGCTCTCCCAGCTGAGCTATAGCCCCACACGCTAGGGGCGCGCATTATACCCAAACGATTTCGCTTGGGAACTTCTTCTTTCTCAGGGACGCTGACGGACGATGCGCCCACGCATCGGACGCACATGGACCTCGGATCTGCAGCGGTCCTCGACATCGGATCCGCAGGCGCGCGGTTGGAAATCGCGATCCAGACAGATGCGCACTTCGCGCAGCCAGCGGCCGCTGCACTGCACGGCGATGCTCTCACTCGACAGGTTCGGCGTCAGCGCGATGAAGGCATCCTCGATCGCGCGCAGTCGGGTGCGTTCGGTCTCGCCGAGTTCACGATAGCGCTCGGGAATGACGACGCTGCGCCACGCGCGCTCGACATGGAGGAAGTACTCGCGCATGTCGAGCCCGCTGCAGGTGCCGTGCTTGCGCCACTGCGCGTTGATCAGCGCAGCGCTCGGCATCAAGGGACGCATGCGCTCGACGAGGTCCTTGGGTACGCGCTGGCGCTCGCCGCAATACTCCGGGTAGCCCCGCTCGTACTGCGGCCACAGGCCATGCACGACGAAACCGTGGTCGAACTCGCACTGTTCGCTCGACGGCTGCGAGCGGCAGAACTGCGGCGACCACGACAGTGCCAACACCCAGTAGTCGAAGCGGCCGGGTTCGTCGGCCTTCGCGACCGGCAGAGCCGCCGCGGCGATGCACAGCGCGACCAGTGCCGAGAACGCGCGCGTCAAGCCTTCTGAGCGGCGAGATACAGCCATGTCTCGACCACCGTGTCGGGGTTGAGCGACATCGACTCGATGCCTTGATCGAGCAGCCAACGCGCGAGTTCGGGGTGATCCGACGGCCCCTGGCCGCAGATGCCGATGTACTTGCCGTGCTTGCGGCAGGCACTGATCGCCATCGCCAGCATCGCCTTAACCGCCTCGTCACGCTCGTCGAACAGGTGCGCGATCAGGCCGGAGTCGCGATCCAGGCCGAGCGTGAGTTGCGTCATGTCGTTGGAGCCGATCGAAAAGCCGTCGAAATATTCGAGGAAGCGCTCGGCGAGCACGGCGTTGGACGGCAGCTCGCACATCATGATCACCTGCAGACCGTTGTCGCCGCGCTTGAGGCCATTGGCTGCGAGGATCTCGTTGACCTGCCGCGCCTCGTCGAGCGTACGCACGAACGGGATCATGATTTTGACGTTGGTCAGTCCCATCTCGTCGCGTACGTACTTGATCGCGCGACATTCGAGTTCGAAGCACGGCCGGAACGACGGTGCGATGTAACGCGAGGCGCCGCGAAAGCCGATCATCGGATTCTCTTCGTGCGGCTCGTAGCGGCGGCCGGCGATCAGATTGGCGTATTCGTTGGACTTGAAGTCCGACATGCGCACGATCACTGGCTCCGGCGCGAACGCGGCGGCGATCGTCGCCACGCCTTCGGCCAGACGCTTGACGAAGTAGTCGATCGGATTGCCGTAGGGCGCGATCATCGGATCGATCAGGCGCCGTTCTTCCGGCGGCAGGCGATCGAGTTCGAGCAGCGCCTGCGGATGGATGCCGATCTGGCGGTTGATGATGAATTCGAGGCGGGCGAGGCCGACGCCGCGATGGGGCAGGGCGGCGAAGTCGAAGGCCTGCTCCGGCGTGCCGACGTTCATCATGATCTTGACCGGCACCTCCGGCATCTTGTCGAGCGCCACCTCGTCCACCTGGAAGTCGACGTGACCCTCGTAGACGTAGCCGGTGTCGCCTTCGGCACAGGAGACGGTGACGTCAGCGCCGTCCTTGAGCACCTGCGTCGCGTTGCCGCAACCGACGACGGCGGGGATGCCCAGTTCGCGCGCGATGATGGCCGCATGGCAGGTGCGGCCGCCGCGGTTGGTCACGATTGCGCTGGCGCGCTTCATGATCGGCTCCCAGTCGGGGTCGGTCATGTCGGTGACCAGCACGTCGCCGGGCTGTACGCGGGTCATCTGCTCGATGGAGTCGAGGATGCGCACCGGCCCGGCACCGACCTTCTGGCCGATCGCGCGGCCCTCGGTTAGCACCGTGCCCTTGTTCTTCAGTCTGTAGCGGCGCAGCACGTTGGTGCTGGCGCGCGACTTCACCGTTTCCGGGCGCGCCTGCAGGATGTAGAGCTTGCCGTCGATGCCGTCCTTACCCCATTCGATGTCCATCGGGCGGCCGTAATGCGCCTCGATAATGAGCGCCTGCCGAGCCAGTGCCTGCACCTCGTCGTCGGTGAGACTGAACTGGCGGCGCGCCGCCATCGGCACGTCGACGAACTCGACGGTCTTGCCCAACGTGCGATCGGCGGTGTAAACGAGCTTGCGCGCCTTCTCGCCGAGATTGCGGCGCAGCACCGCCGGGCGTCCGGCCTTCAGGCCCGGCTTGTAGACGTAGAACTCGTCCGGGTTGACCGCGCCCTGGACCACGGCTTCGCCGAGGCCGTAAGACGAGGTGATGAACACCGCGTCCTGGAAGCCGGATTCCGTGTCCATCGTGAACATCACGCCGCTCGCACCCTGATCCGAACGCACCATGCGCTGCACGCCGGCCGACAGGGCGACGGCGGCGTGATCGAAGCCGTGGTGCACGCGATAGGCGATGGCGCGGTCGTTGTACAGCGAAGCGAACACCTCCTTGATCGCGCGCAGGACGTTGTCGATGCCCTGGACGTTGAGGAAGGTTTCCTGCTGGCCGGCGAAGGAGGCGTCCGGCAGATCCTCGGCGGTCGCCGAGGAGCGCACGGCCACCGAAATCTCGGCCCCCGATTCTTCGACGAGCTGCTCGTAGTGGCTGCGGATGTCGCGCTCTAGCGCGGCCGGGAACGGCGCGGCGGCGACCGCAGCGCGGATCGCCTTGCCGGTCTCGGCGAGTTTGCGCACGTCGTCGACGTCCAGGCCATCGAGCATCTGCTGGATGCGTCCGGCGAGATTCTCGTAAGCAAGGAACTCGCGGTAAGCCGCGGCCGTCGTCGCAAAGCCATTGGGGACGCTCACGCCGGATGCGGCGAGATTGCGGATCATCTCGCCCAGCGAGGCATTCTTGCCGCCGACGATCTCGACATCGTGCATGCCGAGCGCGGAGTACCACAAAACCGTCTTGCTCATTCGCTACGCCAGTTGCGCTTGCAGGTAAAGTGGACGGACTGCGGCAGTGCCGCGTCCGCACGACAATCGTATGGCCATTGCACGTCCCGTCTTCTTCGTGTCCGACGGTACCGGCATCACCGCCGAGACATGGGGCAATACGCTGCTGACGCAGTTCGACGGTCTGGTCTTCGACAAGACCACTTTGCCTTTCGTGAACACGGCGGAACGCGCGAGGAATACGGTGGACTATATCAATTTCGTCGGCGAGCAGACGGCGCAGCGGCCGCTGGTGTTCAGCACCACGGTCAGCGACGAGGTGCGGGAGATCCTGCGCCAAGTCAAGGGCCTGTTCATGGACTTGTTCGACCGGTTCATCCACGAAATGGAGCAGGAGCTCAAGGTCGGCTCGACCCATGCGCAGGGGCGCGCGCATGGCGTCGCCGATCGGCGACGCTACGACGCGCGCATCGAGGCCGTGCACTACGCGATGGAGCACGACGATGGCGCGTCGACGCGTGATCTGTCGCGTGCCGATCTGATCTTGATCGCGCCGTCGCGCTGCGGCAAGACGCCGACCAGCATGTACCTGGCGCTGCAGTACGGTCTGTTCTCGACCAATTTTCCGCTGACCGAGGACGATCTGGAGCACCAGCGCCTGCCGGCCGCGCTCAAGGGCCTGGAGGCGCGCTGCTTCGGCCTGACGTCCGATCCCGAGCGTCTGGCGCAGGTGCGCAGCGAGCGCCGCCCCGGATCGCGCTATGCCTCGCTCTCGCAGTGCGCCTACGAATTGCGTCAGGCCGAACAGCTCTACCGCAAGCACAACATCCCCTACGTCAACTCGGCGAGCATGTCGATCGAGGAGATCGCGACGGTGGTCTTGCAGGAAAAGCATCTGCGCAAGCACGGCTATCCTGGAGAGCCGCCGCGGTAACGGCCCCGCAACCGTTTCGCAGTACGATCAATACATTGGGCGCGCCGCTGACGATCCGCATCCCCGGCATGGCGATGCGGACCGGGTCGGCGCGCCGCTACCGCACAGGTCCACCCGAGCGAGAAACACCATGTCCGCACCGCGCCGCCCGAAGCCACGCCACCGTCACTTGACGCGCCGCGATTTCCTGCGCCGCGCCGCGCTGGGCTCGGCGCTCGCCGGCGGTCTGCCGCTGCTGCCGGGCTGCGGTTCCAGCGACGGCCTCGGCGGCCGTGGTTCCGGCGATGGCATGGCGGCGTTCCGCCACGGCGTCGCCAGCGGCGATCCGCTCGCCGATCGCGTGATCCTGTGGACGCGCGTCAGCGGCGTGAGCGCACCGACCACGGTGGACTATGTGATCTGCACCGATGCGGCGCTCCGGGACGTCGTCGGCCAGGGCAGTGTCGTCACCGATGCGGCGCGCGATTACACGGTCAAGGTCGATGCCACGGGGCTGCGTCCGGCCACGACGTACTACTACCGCTTCTCGGTCGGTGCGGTGCAGTCGCCGGTCGGGCGCACGCGCACGGCGCCGCAGGGTGCGCTGGCGCGGCTGCGCGTCGGGGTGGTGTGCTGCTCCAGCCTCGCGCACGGCTACTTCAACGCCTATCGCCGGCTGGCCGAGCGCGCCGACCTCGACCTCGTGCTGCACCTCGGCGACTACATCTACGAGTACGGCAGTGGCGAGTACGGCGACGTGCGTGCTTACGAGCCCGCGCACGAGATTCTGACGCTGGACGACTATCGCACGCGCCACGCCCAGTACAAGACCGATCCGGATCTGCAGGAGCTGCATCGCCAGCATCCCGTCGTCGCCGTCTGGGACGATCACGAGACCGCCGACAACGCCTGGCGCGACGGCGCGAACAACCACACCGAAGCCGATGAAGGGCTGTGGGCGCAGCGCAAGGCCTGGGGTGTGCAGGCCTATCACGAGTGGCTGCCGATCCGCACCCCCGAGCCAGCGCGCCCGGAGCGCATTTATCGGCGCCTGCGTTACGGCGAGCTGGCGGATTTCGTGATGCTGGACACGCGGCTCATCGGCCGCGATCTGCAGGCCGCGCTGACCGGTGCGTCCGACATGAACGACCCGGCGCGCCGCCTGCTCGGCGCCGAGCAGTTGGCGTGGCTCGAAGAACAGCTCGCGGCGCCCGGCGTGACTTGGAAGCTGCTCGGCCAGCAGGTCATGTTCGGCCAGTTGCGCATTCCCAGCCTGCCTGAACTCTCGGCGCTGACCGGCCTGCCGGTCGAGCAGTTGCAGACCTTGCTGCAGGGCTTGCCGATCGTCAGCACCGGCGGGTTGGTGATCAACACCGATCAGTGGGACGGCTATCGTGCCGAACGCATGCGCGTGTTCGATCTGCTCGAAACCCTGGGTGTGGAGAATCCGGTGGTGCTGACCGGCGACATCCATACTTCGTGGGCGATGGATCTTGCGCGCGATCCAGTCAATCCGCTGGTCTACGATCCACTGACCGGCGAGGGCTCGCTCGGCGTCGAGTTCGTCTGCACCTCGGTGACCTCGCCGGGGCTGGATCCGCTGGCCGAGTTCGCGCCGCTGGTGCGGCTGTTCAATCCGCACATGAAGTACGTGGATCTCGCGCGCAAGGGTTACCTGCTGCTCGACATCACGGCCGAGCGGGTGGTCGGCGAGCACTGGTATGTCGAAACCGTCAGCGAACCCGGCGGCAGCGAGAGCTTCGGCGCCGCCTTTGCAGTCGCCGCCGGGACGCGGCGCCTGGTCACCGCCGAGCAGACCTCGCCCAAGCCGGATGCGCCCGCGCTGGCGCCGTAGCGCGCGTCGAGCCGCTATGCTGTCGCGGTGAGCCCACCGTCATCGTATCCGCCGCGTCTGACCCGCCTGATCGACGCCCTGCGGCGTCTGCCCGGGGTCGGCCCCAAGTCGGCGCAGCGCATGGCCTTCCACTTGCTCGAACGCGAGCGTGATGGCGCGCGCGCGCTGTCCGCGGCGCTACTCGATGCGCTCGACAACATCGGCCGCTGCACGCAGTGCCGCATGTTCTGCGAGGGCGAGGGCTGCCGTTACTGCAGCGCCGCGCGCACCGAAACCGGCCAGTTGTGCATCGTCGAAGGGCCGGCCGACCTGATCGCAATCGAGCAGGGCACGCCGTATCGCGGCCGTTACTTCGTGCTGATGGGGCGACTGTCGCCGATCGACGGCATCGGCCCGGACGAGCTGGGCCTGCCTCGATTGAGCGAACAGCTCGATGCCGGATGGGTGCGCGAGCTCATCATCGCCACCAATCCGACCGTGGAGGGCGAAGCCACCGCTTACTACCTGGCCGAGATGGGCAAGGCGCGCGGCATCCGCGTCAGCCGCATCGCCCACGGCGTGCCCATGGGCGGTGAGCTCGAATACGTCGACGCCGGCACGCTCGCGCACGCGCTCAGCGGACGCACGAGCCTCTAGATCATTCGAGCAAAGCGTCGATCTTCGCGGCGCAAATGAAGTCGTTCTCGCTCAAGCCGCCGACCGCGTGTGTCCAGTAACGCACCGTTGCGGTCTTGTATCCGAAGCTGATGTCCGGATGGTGATCCTGGGTATGTGCGATCCACGCCACCGCGTTGACGAAGGCCGTGGTCTGCCAGTAGTCGTCGAAGCCGAACTGCGCCTCGATCACCTTGCCGTCCTCGACGATGCGCCAGCGCGCGTGCAGCTGCCGTTTGAGTGAGGTGGCGGCGGCCAGGTCCAGCGGCGGTACGCCGCCTTCGCAGGGGGTGCACTGCTTCTTGGAGAGATCAGACATCGCCAGCGTCCGCGGCAAAGACCGGACAAGTTTAGCCGGCATTGCACCCGGCCCTGACACTTGCGCTCGCCGCCGCAAAGGGGTCGCGGCGAGTGCGTGCGCGCGCGCAGTGTGCGGTGATGATCGCAGAAGTCCTAACGGGCGCGGAACTCGCGCACCGCGCGTGCCAGCTCGCGCAGCGCCGCGGTGTCGGCATCGAGCTGATAGCGGCTGCCGAGATACAGATGGACGATCCTGCGCAGCGCCGCCGTCCACTGCGGCCGCACGGCGGCGACGCGATCGACGTAGTCGCGCGGGCCTTCGGCGGGGCCGGGCGGCAGGCCGGCGCGAGCGAGCTTGCGCGTGAAGCGGCGCCATTGGCGCAGCGCCGCATCCTCGATGCGCGCCGGCGCGGCCTTGCGCAGCAGCATCAGGCCGAGCAGCGCCAGCGTCACCGTGAGGCCAACGGTCAGCGCGAGGATCATGCGGCGCAGATCGCCGAGCCCGAAGCGGCCGAGGAACTGCTGCTGCAGCTCCGGACCGTAGCCGAGCACCAGGGCATTCCACCGAGCATTGATCAAATCCCAGCGCGCTTCGAGGTAGTAGCGCAGACGCGTGCGCGCCGACAGGTGGCCCGGCAGGCCTTGGAGTTCGCTCAGCGCCGCCTCGATGCTCTGTTCGATGCGCTCCGGCGCCACCGCCGCGGTCGGGTCGATGCGCACCCAGCCTGCGCCGGCGATCCAGATCTCGGTCCAGGCGTGCGCGTCGGACTGGCGCACGACGTAATAGCCGCCGAACTCGTTGAGCCGTCCGCCCTGATAGCCGGCGATCACGCGCGCCGGGATGCCCGCGGCGCGCATCAGAACGGCAAAGGCGCTCGAATAGTGTTCGCAGAAGCCGCGCCGCGTGTCGAACAGGAACTCATCGACGCTGTGCCGGCCGAGCGCCGGCGGCTGCAGCGTGTAGACGTAAGGCTGCTCGCGGAACATGCGCAGCACGGCGCGCGCGACTTCGATGTCCTGCGGATGCGTCTCTCGTAGGCGCCGCGCGAGCGCGCGTGTGCGCGGATTGAAGCCCTCCGGCAGGCGCAGATAACGGCGCGGATGCCGCAGCGTCGGTGCAAGGCGATAGTCCGTGTACGAGCTCAGCGCGTAGCGGCGGCGTTCGATCACGCTTTTGCGCGCGAGCAACTGGCCATCGCGGCCGAGAAAGGCGTCGCCGGGTAGCGAGGCGGGCGCGGGCACATCGAGCGCGAACAGCCAGGGTGCGCGATGGGGTTCGAGGGTGATCTGGTAGCGCACCGCTTCGCCGCGCAGTTCGATCTCGGGGGCGTCGCCGGCGGCGAGCGTGGGCAATCCGTTGGTCCAGGCGCGGCCGTCGAAATGGTCGAACACCGGGCCGCGCCAGTAGCGCTTCGACGGTGGCGGCACCGCACCGTCGAATTCGACCCGAAACGCGACCTCGTCGGACTCGATCAGGGTTGAAATGTCGCCCGGACCCATGCGATCGGACAGGCCGCTGCGCGCCGCACCGGCGTCCGCCGGCAGGCCCCACAGCGGGCCGGGGAGGCGCGGAAACAGCACGAACAGCAACAGCATCAGCGGCAGCGCCTGCAGGGCGATGGCGCCGGCCTTGCGCAGCGTGTGCCGCGGCGGCAGCGCGCCGCGGTGCTGGCATTCGACCAGTACTGCCGTGGTGGCGACGACGCAGACGATCAGATAGGCCGCGGTCCACAGCTCCTGCGAGAACAGCAAATGCGTCAGCAGCATGAAGTACATCAGGAACACCACGACCATGACGTCGCGGCGGCCGCGGAATTCGAGCAGCTTGAGGGCCGCCATGATGCACAACAGCGCGGTACCGGCGTTCTGCCCGGAGATGCGGCCCTGGTAGGACCACAGTACGCCGACGAGGGCGAGCAGGGCGATGCCGATCTTGAGCCAGGTCGGTGGCAGGCGCCATTGCTGGTGGGCGGCGAGGCCACGCCAGAGGATGAGCGCAAGAATGCTCACCGTTTCCCAGGCCGGCAGACGCAGCGCGTGTGGCGACATGACCAGCAGCAGCACCGCGAGCAGGCGCCACAGCGAGACCAGGGGGAGGTACTCGTTCATGCGGCGTCGGCGTCGAACAGCGCGAGGGCTTTGAGGCACGCGAAGCGATGCGCATCGCCGCGGCCCGGCGGAATCAGCGCGCCGGGCAGGCGCAGGCCGTAGTGGCGCATCGCGGCTTCGGCGTCGAGCACCCAGCGCGCGAGCTGCGACAGCCGTGCCTCGGTATCGAGTGCGGCCAGCGCCGAGTAGTCCAACCACAGATCCTGCTCGAGGGTCTCGGCGAACTGCTTGACCATCGGGTGCTGCAGCTTGGGCAGGCTCTTCCAGTGGATCGAGCGCGGGGTGTCACCGCGCCGATAGCTGCGCAAGCCGGCGAACTCGTCCTGTCCGCTGCGGTCGCCACTGTCGAGGCCGCCGGTTCCGGCAGCGGCCGGCGGCTCGCCGCCGTGCGCGGCCGGTTTCGGGAACACCAGGCAGCGCATGTCCAGCTCCGCCCAGGTCCACGCATGGAACAGGCCGAGCGGATACTCGGTGGAGACGCTGAACACGCGCGCATCCAGCCAGCCGCGCTGCGTCGCCGGCAGGGACAGCAGGAACGAGCCGGAACCGAGTGCGGCCACATCCGAAGGGACGGCCTGCCCCTCGTTCTTGGGCCAGCTCGCCGTGAGTGAGTAGCGCGGCGTGGTCGAGGGGTTGTCGATGTACAGCTCGAAGTGCGCGGTCTCCCCGGCGAACACTGGCTCGCAGTGGCCGGCGCGCAGTTGCACGCCGACCAGGTTCGCGTGCGTGTGGTGCATGCACACCAGCGCGATGCCGGCGAGCAGGAAGGTCAGCAGAAAGGCCATGCTGTTGGAGTAGTTCATCGCACCGAGCAGCATCACCAAGAGCATCAGCGCGAAGAAGTAGCCGAAGCGCGTCGGCAGGATGTAGACGCGATGGCGTGTGATCGCGATCGGCCCCGGCTGACGCTTGACCCTGGCCATGACCCAGGCGTCGATGCGCTCCTGCGCCCAGCGCAGCGGGTGCAGAAGGATCTTGAACAAGAGCCATGCACGCATGGCGCTCAGTTTCCAGTTTCCGGTTTCCGGTTGCCAGAACGCAGCGGCTTTTGACCGGAGACTGGAAACTCCCCACTGGAAACCGCCGTCACGGAATCGCGACCTGCGCAAGCACTTCCTCGGCCGTGATCGACGCGCCTTCGCGTTCGGCGGCGGCGAGCAGTCGATGATTGACGACGGCGACGAACACCGCCTGCACGTCCTCGGGAATCACGCCGCCGCGACCCTCGATCATCGCCCAGGCCTGCGCGGCGCGGCGCAGCGCCAGCCCGGCGCGCGGCGACAGGCCCTGGCGCAAGCCCGGCAGTTCGCGCGTGCGCCGGATCAGGGCCATCAGATAATCGATCAGCGCCGGCGCGGTGCGCACCTGCTGCACCTGCTGCTGTAGCGCGAGCAGCTCCGCGGGCGCCAGCACCGCAGCCGTTTCGAGCAAAAGATCGCGACGCTCGCGCTCCTGCAACAAGGCGCGTTCGGCCTCCGGCGGCGGATAGCCCAGCGAGATGCGCATCAGGAAGCGGTCGAGCTGCGACTCGGGCAGCGGGAAGGTGCCGATCTGCTGCACCGGGTTCTGCGTCGCGATCACGAAGAACGGCTCGGGCAGCCGTCGTGTCGTGCCTTCGATCGTGACCTGGCGCTCCTCCATCGCTTCGAGCAGCGCCGATTGCGTCTTCGGACTGGCGCGGTTGACCTCGTCGGCGAGCACGAGCTGCGAGAAGATCGGCCCCGGATGAAAGCGGAACGCCACCTCGCGTGCGTCGTAGACGGAAACCCCGAGGATGTCGGCCGGTAGAAGATCGGAGGTGAACTGCACGCGCTGGAAGTCCAGCCCGAGCACCTTGGCGAGCGCCAGCGCCAGCGTGGTCTTGCCGACGCCGGGCATGTCCTCGATCAGCAGGTGGCCACGCGCGAGCAGGCAGGTCATCGCCAGCCGCAGTTGTGCCGGCTTGCCGAGGATGATGGTGTCGAGCTTCTGCAAAGCCTGATGCAGCGGCGCGGTCATGAAAGGCGTCCCCCAATCCGATCGAACTCCCGGCAGTGTATTGAAGCGCTTCGCGATTTTCCGGAGCCTGCGCTCGAGGCATAGCCAACCAACGGCGGCATTCCACCCGACCGGCAGCCATGGTCGCGGCGCGCAAGCGCTTGCGGTGGCGTGGACGCGGCCGCACCATACCGATCATTCGATTGTCCCGAGACACCCGTGAATCGTCACAAGCGGCAACTCAGTCGAGACCTGCAGAACGCCACCACATACGCCGAATGGCGCGCCGCCGCCGAGGCGCTGGACCGCCTCGATGGCTACGATGAATGGCGCGACGCTGATGCCAGCGCCGACTACGACTGGCGCCTGATCCGGGCTCGGCTGCGTCAGGTGCGCCAGCTGCGCGCCGAAGGACAAATCGCCAAGCTCGTGCACCACCTGCGCCAGGGTCTGCACTGGAATCTCGGCAACATCGGCAATCCGCGGCTGTACGAACGCGCACGCGTCGGCACCAAGCGGCTCATCCACGACTACGTCGGTGAGATCTCCGAGACGCTCCGATATCTGGCCGATCTGGATGCGCCGGAGTTCCCGCCGGCCGACAAGCACAGGTTCTTCACCGAGGTCGCGCACAGCTACGGTCGTTCGGCGCTGATGCTCTCCGGCGGCGCGACGCTGGGCCTGTTCCACGTCGGCGTCGTCAAGGCCTTGTACCGCGAGGGGCTGGTGCCGCCGATCATGTCGGGTTCCAGCGCCGGCTCGGTGGTGTGTGCGACCGTCGGCACGCGCGAGCCGCATGAGGTCGAGGAGCTGCTCGATCCGGAAGCCGCGTACTACCACTTCTGGCGCATCCTGCCGTGGCGCGACATGCTGCGCAATCGCGCGCTGATGGACCAGAACCAGTTGCGCAAGGCGATCGCCGCCAACGTACGCGATTGGACCTTCGAGGAGGCTTACCGGCGCTCCGGTCGCGTCATCAACATCACCGTGTCTCCGGCGGGCGTGAACCAGCCGCCGCGTCTGCTCAACCACCTGACGTTCCCTTACCTGTACCTGCACGAGGCGGTGCTCGCCTCCTGCGCGGTGCCGGTGCTGTTCCCGCCGGTGATGCTGATGACGCAGGACGAGCGCGGCCAGCGCGTGCCGTACATGCCGCTGCTGCGCTGGAACGACGGCTCGCTCAAGTCCGACTTGCCGATCTTGCGCATGCGTCGCCTGCACAACGTCAACCACTTCATCGTCAGCCAGACCAATCCGCACGTGCTGCCGTTCGTGTCGCGGCGCGAGCCGGGTGACGGCAACGTGCTGCACGGTGCGCGCGACTTCGCCTATTCCAGCCTGCGCGGTCAGGCCAAGAGCGTGATCGATCTGGTGCGCCACCGCCTGCCGATGGGCAACCTGCGACGCACGCTGGATCTGGGCTCGTCGATTCTCGATCAGGAGTATCGCGGCAACATCAACATCCTGCCCGAGGTCAGTCTGTGGCGGTATGCGAACGTCACCTCGAATCCGTCCATGGAGTCGATCAAGCGCTTCATCCTGGAGGGCGAGCGCGCGACCTGGCCGCGCATCGAGATGATCCGCAACCAGACCCTGATCAGTCAGACGCTGAACGACTGCATCGAGCGTATCGAGCGTGGGCCGCAGGCGCGACTCGCGGCGCCGACGCCGGGGACCAAGCCCGATTTGCGCGTGGTACGCACGCGTGGTGGCTAGGAGCCTGGACGGTAGAAACGCAGGCGGCTGCGGCTCCGCCGTTTTTCGGGCATCTTCCGCGCTGCTTTTCGGCCAATAGAACCCGCTACTCACCTCAAGCCAACGCGAAACCTGCCTCGAAATGGCTTTGCCTCGCCTGCCAGGTTCCTACCGTCCAGGCTCCTTGCGCACTCGCCGATTCCGTCTCGCGCCCCGGTTCGGCGGCTCGGTCCCGCGACGAGGGCATCAGGCTGGGGTCGCGCCCTTTGCGTGCGCGTGCCCGCGCACCGGCTCACGCCTCGTCCAGCTCGATCCAGCGCAGCGCCGGGTCTTCGATCAGCGGCAGGTACAGCGCTGCCCGCGGCGGGTGTGCCGGGTCGTAATCGCGCATCAGCGCGCAGTAGTCCTGTAGTTGCGCGCGGTAGCGCGCGAGTTCGTTGCGCACGAAGCCGGCGCTGTCGGCGCCTTCGTGCGTGCTGGTCTTGAAGTCGACGATCCAGCGCACGCCGCCGTCGACGAAGCAGCGGTCGATCCTGCGCCGTTGCAGTAGCCCGTCGCGCAGGGTGCTGAGGTCGAACTCGCTCACGGCGTCGGTATGACGCGAGTCGAGCAGCCAGCGGCCGCGCGCATCGTCGAGCGTGTTGACCAGCGCGCGCAGCACGCGCGCGGCGGCATCACCGCGGCGTGCGCTGGGCACGCCCATATCGCGCAGGGCCGATTGCAGGCTGGCCTCCAGCGAGCGACAGCGCGCCGCGGTCCACTGCCCGACGCCGTCCTCGGCGATGCGCTGCACATAGCGGTGGTAGAGCACGCCGACCGCGCGCGCGGTTTCGCCGGCCCAGTCGAAGCGCAAGGGCTCGCCGCCGATAGCGGCTTGAGGGGTTGGTAGCGGCAGGCCGGCTGGTCGCGGGGGGATCGGCCAGCTCCGCAGGCGGCGCAGCGGCGGTGGGTCCGGCGGAGCATCGGCGACCGGCGCGACGTCCTCGGCCGGCGTGGGTGCCTGCGCCGCCGCGTCGAAATCGGCCCGGACGGCGGGCCACAGCCGCGCGAGCAGGCTGCGCTCGGGCGGTCGGGTGAGTTTGCCGTCGGCGCCGCGCGCGACGGCGCCGACAAGATGCAGGCGCTGGCGTGCGCGGGTGACGGCGACGTAGAGCAGGCGTCCGTCCTCGTAGCGCTGCTTGCGCTGCTGGCGCAGGCGCAGGTAATCGTAGCTGGCACTGCGCGCGGCGCCGGTCGCCTGCACCGGCGCGAGCAGCAGACGTGCCTTGCCGGCGCCGTCGGTGAGCTGTTCCCAGACCACCGGCGGCGGATCGTCGCTGCGCGTGTCGCGGCCAAGGCCGGGGACGATGACGACATCGAACTCCAGCCCCTTGGACTTATGGATCGTCATCACGCTGATGCCGGCATCGCCGCTGCCTTCGGCGCTCGCCTTGAGCTCGTGCAAGGCGAGATCGAGCGTCGACGGGTCCTCCAGCGTGGTGCCCGGCGCCAGGCGCTGCAAGCAATCGAAGTAGGCGGCGGCATCGGCGAGCGCGGTCGGCGCGGTGGCGCAGGCCGGTCCGCCGAGCGCGACCCAGGTGGCCTCGACCCAGCGGCGCAGCGGCAGGCGTCCCCGCTGCGCCTGCGCCTGCGCGATCACCGCCCGCAGCCGCAGCAGGCGTTCGCGGCCGTCGTCGCCGAGTCGGTCGACGCGCGCGGGATCGTGCATCGCCGCGAGTAGGCTGTCGTGCGCAGGCAGGTCGGCGGCGAGCGCGTGCAGGTCGGCGAGCTTGAGCCCGCACCAGGGCGCGCGCAGCACGGCGAGCCAGGCGATGCGGTCGAGGGGGTGCAGCAGCGCCAGCGTGAGCGCACGCAGATCGCCGATCAGCGGACGCTCGGACAGGCTCTCGATGTCGACGGCCTGATAGTCGATCCCGGCGTCGCGCAGCGCTACGCCGATGGCGTCGAGGTGGCCGCGGTTGCGCACCAGGATGGCGATGCGCGCGCCGGGGTCGCGTGCGCGTTCCGTGCGCAGGATGTGCAGCACGCGCTCGGCTTCGGCGGCAGCGGTGGCGTCGATCAGCGCATGGACCGTAACGGCGTGGCCGTCGAGGGGCTCGCGCGCGGCAGCGGCGGTGCAGAACGACACCGCCGCCAGATCGCGGTCGTCGTGCTGCGGCATCACCTGGACGAAATGCGTGTTGACCCAGTCGACCAGACCCGCCTGCGAGCGGAAGTTGCGCTGCAAACGCAGCGGGGTCAGCGGCAGCGCGCCGATGCCGCGTTCGACGGCATCGAGGAACAGGCCGACGTCGGCCTCGCGGAAGCGGTAGATGCTCTGCATCGGGTCGCCGACCGCGAACAGCGTGCGACCGTCGTCGGCGCTCCAACCGGCGGTCAGGCCCTGCAGCAGCCGCCACTGGGTCTGCGAGGTGTCCTGGAACTCGTCGACGAGCAGGTGGCGAACGCGGTAGTCCAGGCGCAGCGCGAGTTCGCTCGGGGCCTCGGCGTCGCCGAGCGCGGCGACGGCGTTGGCCGCGATCTCGGCGAAGTCGACGACGCCGCGCGCCGCGAACACCAGGCGCAGTTCGGCGGCGGCGAGCCGCAGGGTGTCGAGCAGGGCCTCGAGCACCGCCCATTCCTCATCGCTATAGCACGCCGCCGGCAGATCGAACAGCGCGGCGAGGGCTTCTTGCGCGCCGTCCACTGCGGCCAGCTCGCCGATCAGCGCCTGGTGTGCGCTGCGCGCTGGCTCCAGTAGCGCTTTCTCGGCCTTGGTCTTGCCGGCGGGAAAGCCCAAGGTGGCGTCCACCTTGGTACGCCAGTTGCGCTCTGCTGTGAACACGAGGTCCAGCAGCGCCCGCCAGTGCGGTAGGGCCGACGGCTCGCACACCGGCCAGCGCTCGGTGTCGACACGATGCAGCGGCAGCTCCGGCGCCGACAGCCGCCGCTGCGCCGAGGCATGCGTGGCGGAGCGCAGCCACTGCACCTTGAGCGCGGGTGGGATCGCTGCGTCGGCGCGCGCAAGGGCGGCGCGGATCACGTCCGCGAAGGCCGCTTCGAGCAACGCGCGCGTGCGGCCGGCGCTGGCGCTGCGGGTGACCAGCGCCAGCCATTGGTCACGGCGCCGCAGCAGCTCGATCAGTTGCTGCTCCAGACGCGCCGTGCGGTTGTCGAGGTGTTCGAGCACGCGCGCGACCGCCGCCGCCTGCGATAGATCGGTTTCCAAGGCGCGCAGCACGGCGCGCGCGGCCTCGCGGTACAGCGGCACGGGGTCGTCGGCGATCTCGAGCGCGCCGCCGAGCCCGGAGCCGAGCGGCGACTGGCGCACGATCTCGGCGCACAGCGCGTCGATGGTGCGGATGCGCAGACGCTGCGGCGTCTCGTCGAGCCGCCAGCCGCGCGCCTGCGAGCGTGCGAGCACGGCGCGTGCGAGTGTCCAGGTGTGCTGGCGGTGTGGCTCCGGCGGCGGCGTGGATTCGCGGGCGCGGCCGATCGCGTCGAACACGCGGTGCCGCATCTCGGCCGCGGCCTTGCGCGTGAAGGTGATGGCGACGATCTCCTCGGGCTCGTCGACGCCGGCGAGCAGCACCAAGAGGCGCTGGGTCAGCAGCTCGGTCTTGCCGGAACCGGCGGGCGCCTGGACGATGAAGCTGCGCGTCGGATCGAGCGCGTCCGCGCGCGCCCGGGCATCCGCGGCCAAGGCGTCGGCCGCGCTCATGGCAGGACCTCCTCGTCTGCGGCGGCCGCCCACGGCGCGGACTCGCGCACGCGGCACAGCGCGTGGAGCTGGCAGTCGCGACAAGACTGGCGCGGATGCTTGGGCGTGACGCTGGCCAGCCCGCGGCCGATCTCCTCGGCGACGGTTTCGAGCTGGCCGCGCCAGCGGCCCATCAGCGCTGACCAGCTCGCCGCATCGCGGGTGTCGCGCTCGCGTTCATAGGGTTTGATGCCGGGCGCGATCTCGTCGGATGCGGCCAGGCCGTCGAAGCCGACCTCGCCGACGCGCAGGCGTGCATAGGCGATGCCGTCGATGTCCGGCTCGGTGAGTGCGTAGAGCAACAGTTGCGGTTCCTCGGGGCGGCCGTCGCGCCACGGGGGTTTGCGCGCCGCGCCGGTCTTGTAGTCGATGACCAGGCGCCGGCCGTCGTCGAGGCGATCGATGCGATCGGGGCGCAGGCGCAAGCGCAGTCCGCCGAAGCTGCGCTCGGAGATGCCGGGTGTCTCGGCATCGAGCGGCTCACCCTCGATGATTTCGACCGAAAACGGCGGGCGTTCGCGTTCGATCTCCAAGAAGGTGCGCAGCAGTGCGCGCAGGCGCCGTGCTTCGAGGCTGCGCATCCTTGGTGCGAAGCGCTGCGGTGCGCGAGCGGCCGCGCGGTCGAGTTCGGTGTCGACGGCGGCGGCGATCGCCTCGTCGAGCGCGGCGTCGTCCAGCGCGGCGAGCGCGCCATGGTGGCGCCAGTTGCGCCAAAGAGTTTCGAGCGTGCGATGCGCGAGCAAGCCGCGGTCGATCGGGTTCGGACCGTAGCCCGGCTCCTCCAGCGCCGCGGCGCCGAGACGGTGACTCGCGAACGCGCGAAACGGGCAGGTGGCCTGATCGGCGAGCAGACGCGTACCGCCGGGCAGCGGCAGTTGCGGGTCCGGGCGCGGCGCGTAGACGTCGGTGAGCGTTTCCAGTTCGGCAGCGGCGCGCATCGCCTGCCAGTGCTGCGGCCCGCTCGTCGGCGGCAGGCGTTGCGCGCGTGCGGCTTCGTCCCGGATCAGCGGGCTGGGCGACAGGGGCCGGTCGCCGTCGCTCGCCGCCCAACTGAAGACGACCTCGCCCGCTGCGGCGCGCCAGTTCTGTGTGGTGCGCTCGGCCCAGGCGAGTTCCTGCATCGTCGATGCGTGCGGCATGCCCAGGCGGCGTTGCAGATCGAAGGGGATGAACGGATTCGGGCGCCCCGCTGGCGGCCAGCTCTCATCGTCCAGTCCCATGACCCAGAGCGCATCGAAATCCAGACCCTGTGCTTCCAGCGCGCCGAGCACCTGGATGTTGAGCGGCGGCGTCTGCGGTTGGAAGATGCGCTCGCCGGCGAGATGGCGGAGCTGGGCCAAGGCGACGGACGCCGATACCGGCCCGAGCACGTCCTCGAGCGCGCCGAGTTCGGCGAGTAGATCGCGCCAGGCTTCCAGCGCCTGGAACTCCGCGCTGTCGAGTGTGCGCGGGCCGGGCCAGCCGGCCGCATCGAGCGCCTCGCTGAAGCGGTCGGCCCAGGTCGGCAGGTCGGCGCGGTGCAGTGTTGACAGCCTTGGCAGGCGCGCCAGCGCGGCGCGCAGCCGGTCGCGATCCCGCGCGAGCTGCATCAGCGTGGCGAGATCGAGCCGCAGATGCCCTTGCGCGCGTGCGCGCCGATCGAGTTCGGCGCGCTCGGTCGCGTCGGTTTCACCGGCGCCCCAGTAGGGCGAGCACAGCAGCGCGCCGGCCGCCGGCAGATCCAGACCTTCGGCCAGCAATTGCAGCAATAGCAGCGCGCAGTGCACCAGCCCGAAATGTACGAGCGGCTCGCCCAGGCTCAGGTTGTAAGGACGCACCGCGGAACCGGCACTCAGCGTGTCGAACGCCGGGCACAGCACCTGGTCGAAGACGCGGATCAGCTCGGCTCGGCGTGCGTGCAGATCCGGCACGATGACGCCGATGCGCTCATCCGGCGTGCGCCGTGCGCGTTCGGCAACCCAGAGCGCGGCGGCGAGCAGCTCCTGCTCCGCCGTCGGTGCACACACGGCGCTGACGCTGGCGGTCTGCGCCTGCGCATCCAGCCGCAGCAGCTCGCAGCGACGATCGCGCAGCGCAGCCAGCATCCGCTGCTGCCAGGGCAGGATCGTCTCGAAGCCGGCGAGCACGATCGTGCCCGGCAGCGCCGGCGCCGTGGCCAGGGCGGCGATGGTGTCGGCGCGAAGCTGAGCGGCGTCGCGGCAACCGAGCTTTGCGCAACGTTCCTGGTACTGCCGTGCCCAGCGGTTGTAAGCCTCTATCTCCGGCGATGACGCCGGCAAGGGCGGCGCGAGCTCATAGTCGGCGCACAGCCGCCAGGCCTGGGCCGCGGCTCGCGCCGCCGCGCCTTCGTGCAAGATCGTGAAATCCTCGCGCGACTCATGGACGATGAGCCGCCACAGCAGCTCTGTACGTGCCGCCGACAGGCCGCGCGCCTGCGCCTCGGGCACGCCCAGGGTGTCGGCGCGCGCCTGCAGCCAGGTTTCAGCCGTGTGGATTGCTGGCGTGCGCCACGTCCGCATTCCGCGCGCCGCCTGCCAGCGCGCGTACGCCGTCTGCAGGTGCTGCACCAGACGCGGGCTGACGCACAGGACGAGCGTGTCGGCAGTGTCGGCGTGCGACAGGCGCTCGAACAGGGCCGCGCGTTCCATCGACCGCAGATCGCTGATCCTCATGCAGCAGAGTATGACGAAGCACAGGCTCAAAATCCGAGCCTGCATAGCGGCAGTCGGCGTCGATCCGGGAGTTGGTGATCCAGCGCTCGATCGGTCAGGCGGGTGCGCGCTGGAGGGGCGATGCACCTCATTTGGGGGAGCCGGACTGGGTTCGGTGTGAACGCCCGGCGGAGTGGGCAACTGCGGCGCGCGTCGGGTGCGGCGGTGTGTCCAGCTATCATGCCGGCCCCTGCCGTCGTTCGCCGCCGACCTTCGATGACCGCGTGGTTCTCGCTGCTCTTCGTCTTCATCGTGCCGACGGCGGATCTCGGGCTGCGGCTGCTCGGTCTGCCATCGGCGGCGGTATTTGCCGGCGACCTCGTGCTTTTGGCGTTCGGCATCGCCTGGCCTCATCGAAGCGGCTGGCGCTGGCCGGGTCTGCGCGCCCTAACGCCGGCCGTCCTCAACTGCGTCGCACTCGCGGCAGCGATCTACGTGTTGCGCGCCTGCGCGTTTCGCTTCAGTCCTTTCGGCGAGAACATCTACGACCTGCACTACATCGTCAGCCTCGTGCAGGCGCAGCAGTGGCCGGCCGCGGAGTTGTGGAATCCCGGATCGGTCATCACACACTATTACTACCTCGGCTTCTACATCGTCGCCTTCTACACGCGGCTGCTCGGCCTGCATCCGGGGATCGGCTATGCGCTGTTCCTCATACTGATCCCGGTGCTGGTGTTCGCCAATTACTGGGCGGTGCTGCGTGGCGCGTTCGTCTTCCGCGCACTCGCCGCGTTCACGGCGACGTTTCCGGCGACCGGCCTGTCGGCGCTCGTGGCCTCGGGGGCGCTGCCGATCGCCGAGCACCTGCGCGGTATGGCGCATGTGCGTCTGCCGGAGTGGGCGGATCTGGCCACTGGCGGCTGGCTCGCGCAGGTGGCATCCGGCGACGCCTATCCGATCGAGAGTCTGGCTCACCTGATCGGCTGGCTCGGCGATCTGCATCCGCCGGTGTTTACCTTCCTGCTGCTGGCGATCGTGATCGGCGCGCTGTTCGGTGAGGTGGGCGCCGAGCCGCATGTGCGCGGTGCGGTGCGGGTGCAGCTGGATGCCGCGCCGATCGCCGCTGCGGCAGTGCCCTTGTCGTTCGCACTCAACCCATGGACGCTGCCGTGTTTTGCCTTGCTCGGCGCTTACGCGATGCTCCGGCGCCGCGAGGCCGGTGACGTGCAGGCCGGCCTGCTCGGGGCGGGCGGGGCGCTGGTGTTGTTGCTGCCGCTGTTGCTGAGTCTGGATCTGCCGACGGGCAGTGTATCGCTGGCGTGGCTGCCGGCCGAGCGGCGCTCGACCATCCCCTTGTTCGGGCTGGTCTGGGGGCCGCTGCTGTGCGTAAGTTTGCTGCTGGCGCTGCTGCGGCTGCGGCTGACGATGGTGTTGCCGTTCATCGCAATGGTCGTCGGCCTCGAGATCTTGCTGATGGACGATCCTTACGCTGAGCGCTATGAACGCTTCAACGGCGTGCTCAAGATCGGCAGTCTCGCGCTCGCCGGCTGGACCGCCGCCGTGCTGCTGCTCGCCGCGCGCGATGCGCGCCGCTGGCTGCAAGTGCTGGTGCTGACGCCGCTGCTCGCGTTGTCGGTCCTGCAACTCGTCGATGCACTGGCGCCGTCGGCGCGTGTGCCGATGCGCGAGCGCAACTGGGCGCTGCAGCCGCAGCGTATGTTGCAGCGCGAGGACCACCGCGAGCTCTATGCCGCGCTGTCGTCGCAGTGTCCTGGTGCGACGCTCGAACGGCGGCAGCACAATGCCTACACCGACAGCCCGCTGGTGTCGACGCTGCTCGGCTGGCCGACGTACAGCGGCTGGAGCGCGCACCTGTCACAGATCGGCGCGATGGATGAGGCCGAGCGCCGGCGATCCGATGCGATGCAGCAATGGTTCGAGCGACCGGACGCGGCGTCGTTGCGCGCCTTGAGCATCCGTTACGTGCTGGTCGATCGCAGCCTCGGCTGGGATGCGCGCACCGTACAGGCCCATGCGCGGGCCCTCGCGCCGGCGTTTCGTTTCGAGCAGGTGTCCGCTGCCGCGGTGACGCCGGTGATCGGCTATTTCGTGGCTTCCGCGCCCTGCGTGCCCGACGCCACCGCCGGCGCTGCGCCGACGACGCGTTCGATGAGGTAGAGCGGGCGCTGTTTGGATTCGCCGTAAATGCGGCCGACGTACTCGCCGATGATGCCCAGGCACAGCAGCTGCACACCGCCGATGAACAGCACGCTGGTGATCAGCGTGGGAAAGCCGGCGACGGGGTTGCCGTACAGCAAGGTCTGGACGACGATCACGCTGCCGTAGACGAAGGCGGCCAAAGAGACCAGAAGGCCAAGGTAGGTGGCGATACGCAGCGGCGCCGTCGAGAACGAGGTGATGCCGTCGATCGCGTGGTTGAGCAGCTTCAGGAAGCTGAACTTCGACCGGCCTTCATGCCGGGGCTCGCGGTCGTAGAGGACCTCGGCGGAAGGGAAGCCGATCCACGCGAAGATGCCTTTCATGAAACGGTGTGTCTCGCGCAGGCGCAGTACCGCCGCGACGGCGCGGCGCGACATCACGCGGTAGTCGCCGGTGTCGCGGGGCAGGTCGAAGCCCGGATTGAGCGCGCCCATCAGCCGATAGAACAGGTGCGCAAAGAACTTCTTCTGCCAGGTCTCGCCGCGGCGGGCGTGACGGCGCGCGTACACCACGTCGTAGCCTTGCTCGGCTTTCGCCAGCATCTCGAGCATCAGTTCCGGCGGATCTTGCAGATCGGCGTCGATGATCACGGTCCAATCACCAACGGCGAAGTCGAGCCCGGCGGTCATCGCCGCTTCTTTGCCGAAGTTGCGCGACAGCTTGAGCGCGGTGATGCGCGGGTCATGGGCGGCCAGGCGCGTCAGCTCGTCGAAGCTGCCGTCGCGGCTGCCGTCGTCGACGAACACGATCCGGAAGGCATAGCGCGGCGCGCGCGCGGCCACGGCGTCGATACGGCGCCATAGTTCGCCCACGACCGCGGCCTCGTTGAAGACCGGGACGATCACACACACCGTCTGTGGCCTAGGTTCTGAACGCGACATGCTTGGCGTAGAGGAAGTTGAAGGCGAAGACCACGACCGTCGTCAGCACCTGCGCCAGGACGTAGTTCATCCCGGTCGTCAGCAACGCCGCCATCACCAGCGCGTTGAGGACGATCGACGCGATGCCGCCGGAAACGAACAGCGGCAGCGAGCGCCGGTGCGGTGCCGTGCTGCCGAAGGTCAGATGATAGTGCGCGACATAATTGAAAAGCATCCCGCAGATCGCGCCCAGCACCGATCCGGTGAGCGGCGTCAGCGCGAGAACTTCGACCGATGCCAGCAGCACCGCGAAATGCAGGGCTGTGCCGACGCCGCTGATCAGCCCGAAGGTCAGCACTTGCCGGTACGCGTTCACGCAAATGGCCTCCTGTTGCGCCGGTTACGGATTATCCGAGAATCGGATGATTGCCTCGGGGTTGGCATGGCGACGCTCGCTGGCAATGCCCTTAAACTGCCGCCGCCCGTCCGCACAGGCGGCTCTGGTCATTCTCGCGGCGCGCTCGCGCGCGCCGCCTGCAGCGACGGGACCGGGCACGCGCCGACACAACCGCACAATCGGGATCACCCTGCTTGAACACGATCGCGTTCGTCAGCCTCTATAGCCTTTTGTTCCTGCTCGTCGTCGGTGTCATCGTGCGCCGGCGGCTTGCCGAAGTCGACGTCACGGAGCGGTCGCTGCACCCAGGATGGTGGTGGATGTGGCTGGCCGCTGGCGTGCTGGTGCGGCTGCCCTTGCTCTGGGACGCAGGCTTTCACTACGACACCGGCACCTACAAGGCCTGGGCGCTGGCGGCATCCGATCCTGCCGACTTGCTCGGCGTCTACGAGGATGGCGTCTACACCGACCATCCACCGCTGCTCATGTACGTGCTGGCCGTCGTCGGCGCCATCGTGCGCGCACTCGGCTGGCAAGACAGCGCGCATTTCGTCGCACTGCTCAAGCTGCCGGCACTGGCCGCCGATGCGATGGCCGCGCTGCTGCTGGTCGGCGTGCTGCGCGAAACCCTGGGCGGGCGACGCGCACTCGCATTGGTGAGCCTGTATTGGCTCAACCCGGCTCTGATCCTCGTCGGCGCGCTGTGGGGACAGACCGACGGCCTGCTGTGCCTGCTGCTGCTCGCCGGTGCGCTCGCGTGGTCGCGGCAGCACATGATGCTGGCCGCGATCGCGTTCGCCGCGGCGGCGGCCTTCAAGCCGCAGGGCGCGCTGTTCGCGGCGATGTTTGTCGTTGCGGCTGCGCTGTCGATGCCATGGCGTCGCGCGCTGTCGGTGGTGGCGGCCTGCGTGCTGGCCTACGCCGCCGTCGTGGTGCCGTTCGCCTGGGAGCGCGGGGCCGACTGGCTGCGATCCTTGTATACCGCCGGCCCCGGTCAGGCCGACTACATCACGGTGAATGCCTACAACCTGTGGGCGCTGCTGGGCTGGAACTGGCAAACCGAGGTCGGGCGAGTGCTCGGCCTCAAACTGCAGACCATCGCCCGCATCGATGCCGTACTCGGGGTCGCGGCGATCACCGTCTGGCTTGGCCTTCGTCTCAGACGGGTTGCCGACGGCGCCGAACGCCGCGCGCTGATCTCGTGGGCATTCGTTGTTGCGACGCTGGCCGTGTTCCTGCTCGCCGCGGGCATGCGCGAACGCCATGTATTGACGCTGATCCCGTTCACGCTGCTGCTGACGCCGGCGTCCGCCAGACTCCCGCTGATGAGCCTGTGGAGCCTCGCGGCGCTGGCCAACATCGCCTATGTCTACCACCACTACATCGACCTGAAATCGATCGCCCCGGCAGACACCGCTTTCATTCGCGCCAGCGCGAGCTTGAACCTGCTGCTGGGCGCACTGACGCTGTGGTGGTGGTTGCAACCGGATGGGCCACGGCGGCTGTGCGCGCGCTTTGACGGCTTGCGGCTTTCGGCCTTACCGCCGCCGCTGCCGCGGGACCGGTGGAGCGCGCGGCATAGCGGGGCTGTGGCGGGACTCACGCTCGCGGCGCTGCTGATCGGCCTGTACCGCGTCGGTGCGATGGTCTACCCCAAGACCGGTGTCGTCGGTGACGCGTTCACGGTGGAGTACCAGTACGACGAGCCGGTGGTCGCGCATATCGCGCTGATCTATGCCGGCGAAAAGGCTCTGGGCGAGACACCGGCCAAGCTGAGCTTGCAGCGGTATGCCGATGGCGAGTGGATCGACGTGTTGCCGGAACGCGAGTTCAACGACTTCTACCACCTGTACGAGCGCAAGCTCGTACATCCGGGGGCATCGACGCGCTATCGCTGGCGTGCGAGCGGCGACGACTGGCGGATCAACGAACTCGCCCTCTTGGATCTCGCCGGCCGCGCGCTGATCCCGCAACGTGTCGTCAGCACGGATCTGACGCCGGCCGAGGCGGTGCGCCTCGCCGACGAGACCGAGAACTGGAAAGCCGGCCGCGGCTATCTGGCCAGCATCTATTTCGACGAGATCTACCACGTGCGCAGCGGCTACGAGTATCTGCATCGCCTGCCGTTGTACGACCACACCCATCCGCCGATGGGCAAATGGCCGATCATGCTGAGCATCGATGCCCTCGGCATGCGCCCCTTCGGCTGGCGCTTCGTGGGGGTGTTGACCTCCGCGATCATCGTCGGCGTGCTGGCCTGGGGCGGCTGGCTGATCACCGGCAGCTACGCCGGGCTGCTATTGGCGGGCGGACTCGGTCTGTTCGAGTTCTCGCGCTTCACGATCGGCCGTTACGGCACCATCGACGGTTATCTGGCGCTCTACCTCTTGCTGGCCGTGCTGCTGTTGTGGAAGCGCTTCGGCCTGGAGGCGCGGGCGGACTGGCGCGACGGCTGGCGGCCGGGCTTTAGCCTGATCGCGGCGGGTGCGTTTCTCGGCGCGGCGATCGGGGTCAAGTGGAGCGCGCTGTACGGCGGGCTCGGCGTGTTCGTGTTCTTCCTCGTGAGCGTGTCCAGCGGCTTGTTGCGCGACGGCGCGCAGCGCTGGCGCCGGTTGTGGCCGCGCGTCGCCGGCGCTGGCCTTGCGTTCGCGCTGGTGCCGTTGACGGTGTTCTGCCTGAGCTACATCCCGTTCCTGAAACTGATGCCAGGCTCGCCGTCGCTGTTCAGCGCAGACGGTGTGCGCGAGATCATCAAATCGCAGCAGTACATCTATAGCTATCATGCGAATCTCACCGCATCCCACCCGTTTGCCTCGGCGTTCTGGACCTGGCCGATCAATCTCAAGCCGCTGTGGATCTATACCGGCGAAGGTCAGCCGCGCACGGCGATCTCGATCCTCGGCAATCCGGCGATCTGGTGGGGCGGGTTGATCGCCCTGATCGCCGCGGTGTGGCGCAACTTGCGGCAGGTACACCCGCCGGAGTTGATGCTGATCCTGAGCTGGGCGAGTCTGTTTTTGCCCTGGGCGCTCGTCGAGCGCGCCGCATTCAACTATCACTACTTTCCGTCGGCGCTGCTGCTCGTGCTCTTGCTCGCACACACACTGTTGCGCCTTTCACGATGGCCGCGTCTGCGCCTTGCGCCCATCCATGCGGTGGCACTCGCCGGTGTGCTGTTCGTCTGGTTCTACCCGACGATCTCCGGTCATCCGGCGCCCGATGCGTGGTTCAAGTCGCTGCGCTGGCTGCCGACGTGGTGGATGCTGTGACACCCGCAGGCTGAAAGGCACGAGGCCCGGCGGTGCCGGGCCTCGTTGCGCAACAGCAGCGATCGATCAGGCGCCTTCGACGATCGCGGTCACGCCGAGTCCGCCCGCCGCGCAGATCGAGATCAGACCCCGCCCGCCGCCGTTCTCGTGGATGATCTTCGCCAGCGTCGCGAGGATGCGGCCGCCGGTGGCAGCGAACGGGTGGCCGGCGGCGAGGCTGCCGCCCTTGACGTTGAGCTTGCTGCGGTCGATCGCGCCCAACGGCTTGTCCAGGCCCAGACGCTGTTTGCAGAAGGTTGGATCTTCCCAGGCCTTGAGCGTGCACAGCACCTGCGCGGCGAAGGCTTCGTGAATCTCGTAGAAGTCGAAGTCCTGCAGCGTCAGGCCGGCGCGGGCGAGAAGGCGCGGCACCGCGTAGGCCGGTGCCATCAGCAGACCTTCCTTCTGCGCCCCGGCGAAGTCGACGGCGGCAGTCTCGGCGTGGGTCAGATAGGCCAACGGCTTGAGCCCGCGCGAGGCGGCCCAGTCGTCCGAGGCGAGCAGCACCGCCGAGGCACCGTCGGTCAGCGGGGTGGAATTGCCGGCGGTCAGCGTGCCGTGGCCGGACTTGCGGTCGAACGCCGGCGCCAGCGTCGCCAGCTTTTCCAGCGAGATGTCGGGGCGCAGATTGTTGTCGCGGGTGAGGCCGGAGTACGGCACGACCAGATCGTCATAGAAGCCGGCTTCCCAGGCCGCGGCAGCCTTGCGGTGCGATTCGTAGGCGAGCAGGTCCTGATCCTCGCGGCGGATCTTCCACTCCTTGGCCATCACCTCGCAGTGCTGGCCCATGCTCATCCGGGTGCGCGGCTCGCCATTGGTCGGGATCGCCGGTGCCAGCATCGACGGGCGAAACTTGGCGAGTGCCTTCACGCGCTGGCCGGTGGTCTTGGCACGGTTCACTTCGAGCAGGATCTTGCGCAGCTTCTCGCCGAGCGCGATCGGCGCGTCCGAGGTGGTGTCCACACCGCCGGCCATGCCGGACTCGATCTGGCCCAGCGCGATCTTGTTGGCGACGCCGATCGCGGCCTGCAGGCCGGTGCCGCAGGCCATCTGCACGTCGCAGGCCGCGGTCGCCGGCGACAGGCCGGACGACAGCACGGACTCGCGGCACAGGTTGAAGTCGCGCGAGTGCTTGAGCACCGCGCCGGCCTGGACCTCGCCGAGCGCCTCGCCGTGCAACTGGAACTTGTCGACCACACCCTTGAACGCGGCGGTCAGCATGTCCTGGTTGGACTTGGTCGAGTAAGCCGTGTTCGAGCGCGCGAACGGAATGCGCGCACCGCCCAGAATCGCCACCTTGCGGCCGTGGGGTTTCATCGCTTGCTCCTTGGGGAATTGGACTGCGCCCGATTATCCGCTGGCTGGCGTTTCGGGCCTATTGCCGCCGCGCCAGCGTTGGCGGCGCGGACCGTCAGTCGTCGGTCTGCGCCGTGGCTGCCTCAGGCTTCGTTCCACTGCTGCAGCATCTTCTCCAGATAGTGGATGTGATGCGCGCCGGCGCAGAACACCTCGTCGGCCATGATCCGGCGCTGCAGCTCGATGTTGGTGTGGATGCCCTCGATGACCATTTCCGACAGCGCCTGGCGCATGCGGGCGATCGCCGAGGCGCGATCCGGCCCCCAGGCGATGAGCTTGCCGATCATCGAGTCGTAGTGCGGCGGCACCTTGTAACCGGCGTAACAGTGGGAATCGAGACGGATGCCGGGACCGCCGGGTGCATGGTACTTCTTGATCTCGCCGGGCGAGGGCACGAAGGTGCGCGGGTTCTCCGCGTTGATGCGGCACTCGATCGCGTGACCGCGAAAGCGGATGTCGTCCTGCGTGAGCCGCAGCGGCTGGCCATCGGCGATGCGGATCATCTCGCCGATCAGATCGACGCTGGTGACCATCTCGGTCACCGGGTGCTCGACCTGGATGCGGGTGTTCATTTCGATGAAGTAGAACTGCCCGTTCTCGTACAGGAACTCGAAGGTGCCGGCGCCGCGGTAGCCGATGCGCTTGCAGGCCTCTACGCACAGCGCGCCGATCCGCGCCCGCTGCTCGTCGGTGACGCCGGGTGCCAAGGATTCCTCGACCACCTTCTGGTTACGGCGCTGCATCGAGCAGTCGCGCTCGCCCAGGTGGATCGCGTTGCCCTGGCCGTCGGCGAGCACCTGGATCTCGACGTGGCGCGGCGTCTCCAGGTATTTCTCCATGAACACCGAGCCGTCGCGGAAGGCGGCCTGCGCTTCGCTGCGCGCGAGCTGGATCTTGTGGATCAGCTCGCCCGGTTCGCGGACCACGTGCATGCCGCGTCCGCCGCCGCCGGCCGCGGCCTTGATCAGCGCCGGATAGCCGACCTGTTCGGCAGTCTCGATGCAGACCTGCTCGTCGTCCGGCAGCACCCCTTGCGAACCCGGCACGCAGGGCACGCCGGCGGCGATCATCTCGGCCTTGGCGTTGGTCTTCGAGCCCATCAGCCGGATGGTTTCCGGCTTGGGGCCGATGAAGATGAAGCCCGAACGTTCGACCGATTCGGCGAAGTCCGCGTTCTCGGACAAAAAGCCGTAGCCGGGGTGGATGGCATCGGCCTGCGTGACCTCGGCGGCGGAGATGATCGCCGCCATGTTGAGGTAGCTGCGCCCGGCCTGCGGCGGGCCGATGCAGACCGCCTCGTCGGCGAGCGCCACGTGCTTTTGCTCGCGATCGGCGGTGGAATACACGGCGACGGTCTTGATGCCGAGCTCGCGGCAGGCGCGCAGGATGCGCAGGGCGATCTCGCCGCGGTTGGCGATGAGGATCTTCTTGATCTGCTTCATGGGCGCCGCGTCACTCGATGATGAAGAGCGGCTGGTCGAACTCTACCGGCTTTTCGTTCTCCACCAGGATCTCGGCGATCACGCCGGCCTTGTCGGCCTCGATCTGGTTGAGCATCTTCATCGCCTCGATGATGCACAGCACCTGACCCGGCTTGACCGTCTGGCCGACTTCCACGAAGGGTTTGGCGCCCGGCGACGGGGCGCGGTAAAAGGTGCCGACCATCGGTGCGCGCACGACATGGCGGGTATCCGCCGGTTTGGGCGCTTCCGCGGGCTTGGCGGGAGTGGGCTCGGGTGCGGCCGCTGCCGCGGCCATCATCGGCGCTGGCGGCGCGAGCGGCATCGGCGCCGGCGCCTGTGCCGCGGCGTGGCGGCTGATGCGCACCGACTCCTCGCCTTCACGCACCTCCAGCTCGGAGATGCCGCTTTGTTCGACGAGTTCGATCAGGGTCTTGATCTTGCGAAGATCCATGGGGTTCCTTGCGGGTGCGGTTGGGGGCCTCAGCGTGCCGCCGAAGCCAATCTTTCATGGGCGGCCAGCAGGGCCAGCCGGTAGCCCAGCGGGCCACAGCCGACGATGACGCCGGCCGCGATGTCGGAGAAATACGAATGTCGTCGGAATGCCTCGCGCGCGTGCACGTTCGACAGGTGCACTTCGAAGAAGGGGATGGCGACGCCGAGCAGGGCATCGCGCAGGGCGATGCTGGTATGGGTGTAGGCCCCGGGGTTCAGCAGGATGCAGGCTACGCCTTCGCCGCGCGCCTGCTGGACGCGATCGACCAGCAGGCCTTCGTGATTGCTCTGGAAGCAGGCGAGCTCGTGACCCAGCGCGCGCGCCTCGTCGCGCAAGGCCTGCTCGATCTCGGCCAGCGTACGGCTGCCGTAGACGGCGGGCTCGCGACTGCCCAACAGATTGAGGTTGGGGCCGTTGATCAGCAGCAATTGGCTCAAGCCGGTGCTCGACGGGGGTTTCCCGCATTCTGCCCGAGCGGTCAGAAAGAACTCAAGATGCGTGCAGTTGGCTGCAGATCAGGGCAGTTTTTGGCGGATTCTCGGTGCTGCGGCGGGCTGGCCGCTCAGGCGCCGAGATGCTCGGTAATCAAGGTTTCCAGCGCGTCGCGCGACAGACCGCCGAGCACGACCTCGGCGATGCGGCCCTGCGGGTCGATCAACACGGTGTACGGCAGCGCGCCGCGCGTGTTACCGAGCGCCTGCATCGCGGCGTCCGCCGCGGCGAAATCGGCGGTCACCGGGTAGTTGATGCGAAAGCGCTGCACGATGGCGGCGACCGCGTCGGCATCGTCGAGCGCCGGGCCCAGCACGCGCAGGCCGCGTTCGGCGAAGCGGGCCTGTGCCTCCACCAAGAGCGGCAGTTCGTCCATGCATGGCGCGCACCACGAGGCCCAGAAGTTGATCAGCACCCAGTGGCCGCGCAGCGCATCGAGCCGGTGCTCGCGCTGCTGGGTGTCGACGAAAACCAAGGGCGGCGCGGCTCGGCCGATCAGCGGCGAGGCCCCTGGGCCGAGCAGTCGGTAAGCGAGGTAACCGGCGGAGCCGGCGCACAGCGCGAGCACGAGAATCAGCAGGAATTGGCGCATCAGCGGGACCGTGGGTGATCAGGACGTGGCGCGTAGCACCCAGTCGAGGTAGGGCGCGTGGCCGCGGTCCAGGTCGACCGCGATGATCTCGGGAAGTTCGTACGGATGCCGTGCCAGCACCGCTTCGCGCAGCGCGTCGAAACGGTCGGCGCGATGCTTGATCAGCAGCAGGGCCTCATCGTCGCGGCACAGCTTGCCGTCCCAGCGATACACCGAGCGGATCTGCGGGACGATGTTCACGCAGGCGGCGACGCCAGCCTCGACCAGCGCAGTGGCCAACGCATCGGCGCGGTCGGGCGGGCAGGTGACGAGGGCGAGGGCGACGTGCATGGCGTCATTGTGACCGGACTCGCAGCCTGCGGCGAGCGGCGGCATGCGGGTTGGAGCGCTCGGCTGCTAGGCTTGCCGGGCTCGACACCACGCAGACAGCGCGTCAGCGTACCGGAATGGCCCGATCCGACACGACACGCTCGGGCGCAACGCCAGCCGACGACGGCGGCCGTTTCGCCTGGGTCAGGCGGCTGTGGCGCCGCGCGCCTGCGGCTGCGGCCAGCATCGACGCGGCGGAGCGCGAGCGCATCGCCGCGCAGGAGCGCGCCCGCATCTTCCGCGATCTGCACGATGACATCGGCGTGAAGCTGCTGGCGCTGCTGCACACGGTCAACGACGTGCGCCAGGCCGACCTGGTGCGCTCGGTGATCTATGATCTGCGCGACATCGTCTCGCGCTCGCGGCGGCCGCCGGGTACCCTGCTCGAAGTGCTGGCGCAGATTCGCGACGAGATGGAGCAGCGGCTCGAGGCGCTCGGCGTGCAGCTCGCCTGGCTACAGAAGCCGACGCCGGATGTGCCGATGTCCGCGTTCAGTGCGCTGAACCTGTTCCGCATCACGCGCGAGGCCGTGACCAATGCGATCCGTCACGCACGCGCGCGAGAAATCCATGTCCACATCGCCTGCGAGGAGTCGATGCTGATGTTCGCGATCGTCAACGACGGCGGCGGCTTGCCGCGCGCGCCCGCCACCGGCACCGGCACGCTCGGCATGCGCGAGCGCGCGAGTGCCCTCGGCGGCTCGCTGCACTGGAGCGAGGAGCCCGGCGGCGGGGTACGGGTCACGCTGCGGGTGCCGCTGGCCGCGCTCGAATCGGCCACCGCGGGATCGGGCACGTGAATCGCATCGAGCGCGCGTTGGTCATCGAGGACGTGGCCTCGGCCGCGGCCTGGCTGTCCGGCTTGCTGCGGGACGTCTTCGCCTGCGACATCTACGTCGCCGCCTCGGTGCAGGAGGGGCGCAAGAAGCTGTCGATGTACCGCCCGGACCTGGTGCTGGTCGATCTCGGTCTGCCGGACGGTTCAGGGGTCGAGCTGCTGCGCTATGCGGCGCAGAACTTTCCCGACTGCCTGCGCGTGGTCACGACGATCTACGCCGACGACGAGCACCTGTTCGCCGCGCTGCGCGCCGGCGTGCAGGGCTATCTGCTCAAGGACGAGCCGGACACCAAGGTGCGGCGCGCGCTCAAGAGCATCGCCGACGGCGAACCACCGCTGTCGTCGCTGGTCGCGCAGCGCATGCTCGCCGCGTTCGGACCGACCGTGAGCCATTCGGAATCGGCCGCCGATGAAGGCGTGCTCTCGCCGCGCGAGCGCGAGGTGCTGACGCTGATCGCCAAGGGCATGCGCATGCCCGAGGTCGCCGAGATGCTCGGCATCACCCGCAACACCACGGCCGGCTACATCAAGTCGGTCTATCGCAAGCTCGGCGTGTCGACGCGCGCCGAGGCGGCGCTCAAGGCGGCCGATCTGGGGCTGGTGTAACCCGCCGTTGCGGCGCTTCGGTTGCTGGTGGATTGCGCGGCGCTGCCGCGAACCCGCCCTACAATGCCTGCTCGCTTGTCCGCCGGAGTCTGCATGAGCGCCGAAGGGCTCCCCGAGCAATTCCTGTTTGCCGAGCCACCGCCATCGCGCGATGCGCTGCGCGCTGCGATCAGCGCCCACTGGCTCGCCGACGAAACCCAGCTCGTCAACCGTTTGCTGTCGATTGCCGAGCTGCCGCCGGCGCAGTCGCAGGCGGTGGTGGCACGGGCCGCGGGCTGGGTCGGGCGCGTGCGCAAACTGCGCGAGCGGCGCTCGCCGCTCGATGCCTTCATGCAGCAGTATGACCTGTCCTCCGAGGAGGGCGTATTGCTGATGTGTCTGGCCGAGGCGCTCTTGCGCATCCCCGACGACGATACTGCCGAGAAGCTGATCGCCGACAAGCTCGCCAACGCCGACTGGGAGGCGCATCTGGGCGAGAGCGACTCGCTGTTCGTCAACGCCTCCACCTGGGGCCTGATGCTGACCGGGCGCATCGTCAAGCTCTCGCCCGAGACCACCGGCAACTTCCGTGCGGCGATCAACCGCCTGATCGGCAAGTCCACCGAGCCGGTGATCCGCCTTGCGATCCGTCAGGCGATGCGCATGATGGGCTCGCAGTTCGTCATGGGCCGCGACATCGGCGAGGCCTTGCGCGAGTCGCACGGCAAGGCGCAGCGCCGCTATCGGCACTCCTTCGACATGCTCGGCGAGGCGGCGCTCACGGCCGCCGACGCGCAGCGTTATTTCGAGGCCTACCGCGCGGCGATCCTCGCGATCGGGCGTGATGCCGAGGCCACGCGCGAGGCCAGCGTGTTCGAGCGTCCGGGAATCTCGGTGAAGCTGTCGGCGCTGCATCCGCGCTACGAGTTCGCGCAGCGCGCGCGCGTGCTCTGTGAGCTGACGCCACGGCTGTGCGAACTCGCGCGGCTGGCGCGCGCGCAGAACATTGGCCTGACCGTCGACGCCGAGGAGGCCGATCGTCTGGAGCTGTCGCTGGACGTGTTCGAACAGGCCTACGCCGATGCGGCGCTCGGCGACTGGCCCGGCTTGGGTCTGGCCGTGCAGGCTTTCCAGAAGCGCGGTCTGTTCGTGATCGAGTGGCTCGAAGCGCTGGCGCGGCGTGGCGGCCGGCGCATCCCGGTGCGCCTGGTCAAAGGGGCATACTGGGATACCGAGATCAAGCGCGCACAGGAACAGGGGCTGTCCGGCTATCCGGTGTTCACGCGCAAGGCCAACACCGACGTCGCGTATCTCGCCTGCGCGCGCCGCCTGCTCGCCGCGCGCGACCTGTTCTATCCGATGCTGGCGACGCACAACGCGCACACGGTGGCTGCGGTCTGCGCCTACGCCGGCGATCCCGATGCCGCTGGCCTGCATGCCCGCGGCGGCTACGAGTTCCAGCGCCTGCACGGCATGGGCGAAGCGCTGTACGAGGTGGTCGGCGAGGATCTTTCGGTGCCGTGCCGTGTTTACGCGCCGGTCGGCACCCACGAGGACCTGCTGCCATATCTGGTGCGACGGCTCCTCGAGAACGGCGCCAATACCTCCTTCGTCAACCGCATCTTCGACGAGCAGGTGCCGGCCGAGCTGCTCGTCGCCGATCCGGTGGCCGCGGTCGCGGCGCTGCCGGTCAAGCCCAATCCGCACCTGATGCTGCCGGCCGATCTCTACGGCGCGCTGCGACGCAATTCCGCCGGCATCAATCTGGCCGACGAGGCCAGCACCTCGCGGTTGCGGCAGGCCCTGCGCCCTGCGCCGACGCCGCGACCGGCGCGCTCCATCGTCGCCGCCGGCATCGCCGCCGATGCAGCGGTGCACACGGTGCATGCACCCGCCGACCGCCGCCGCGTGCTCGGCGAGTGGACGGCGTTCGCGCCAGCGGGCGTCGCTGCCGTGGTCGATGCCGCGCGCGCGGCGCAGGCCGACTGGAATGCGCTGGGTGTCGGCAAGCGCGCGGCGATCCTCGAACGTGCGGCCGACCGCCTCGAAGCCGAGATACCGGCGTTCATGCGTCTGGCCATTCTTGAAGCCGGCAAGACCGTGCCCGATGCGCTTGCCGAGGTGCGCGAGGCGGTCGACTTTCTGCGTTACTACGCCGCGCAGGCGCGGCGGCTGATGGCCCGCCCAGAGATCCTGCCCGGACCGACCGGCGAGCACAACGAACTGCAGTTGCACGGCAAGGGCGTGTTCGTCTGCATCTCGCCGTGGAACTTCCCGCTGGCGATCTTCACCGGCCAGGTCGCTGCCGCGCTGGTCACCGGCAACAGCGTCGTCGCCAAGCCGGCGGAGCAGACCAATCTGATCGCGGTGGCGATGGTTGAGCTGCTGCACGAGGCCGGTGTCCCCGTGCCGGTGTTGCAACTCGTGCTCGGTGGCGGCGAACTGGGCGCCGCGCTGGTCGCCGACGCGCGCATCGCGGGCGTCGCGTTCACCGGCTCGGTCGAGGTCGCCCAGTCGATCCACCGCAGCCTGGCGGCGCGGCCGGGGCCGATCGCGACCCTGATCGCCGAAACCGGCGGGCAGAACGCGATGATCGTCGACTCCTCGGCGCTGCCCGAGCAGGTGGTCAAGGACACGCTGCTGTCCGCCTTCGGTTCGGCCGGCCAGCGCTGCTCGGCGCTGCGCGTGCTCTATCTGCAGCGCGAGATCGCCGACAAGACCCTGGCGATGCTGCGCGGCGCGATGCGCGAGCTGGTGATCGGGGACCCGGCCCTCTTGTCGACCGATATCGGCCCAGTGATCGACGACGCGGCACGGGAACGGCTCGACACCCATGCCGAGGCGATGGCAAAACAGTACCGGCTGATCGAACGGCTCGCGCCGCCGTCGAGCTGTGCACACGGCAGCTACTTCGCCCCCTGCGCGGTCGAGATCGACCGTCTCGACCGGCTCGACGGCGAGTACTTCGGTGCGATGCTGCACGTGATCCGTTACGATGGCCGCAAGCTCGACGAGGTGATCGATGAGATCAACGCCAGCGGCTACGGCCTGACGCTGGGCGTGCATTCCCGCATCGAGGCCACCTGGCGGAGGGTGCAGCAGCGTGCGCGTGTCGGCAACTGCTACGTGAATCGCGGCATGACCGGCGCCGTCGTCGGCGTGCAGCCCTTCGGCGGCGAGGGTCTTTCCGGCACCGGGCCCAAGGCGGGCGGGCCACATTACCTTTTGCGCTTCGTGACCGAGCGCACGCTCACGGTCAACACGGCCGCGATCGGCGGAAACGCACGCCTGCTGGCGCAGAGCGACTGAGACAGGACGCCTACGAGCCCTCGGCAGGGGTGAGGGCAGTCGAGGCGAGGCCGCAGTCGAAGCGCAGACCCCTCATCGCGTCGGTGGTGCACCAACGTGTCGCCAGCGCCGGCCCCGAGCCGGGCACGGCGACCGCGGCGTCGGCAACATTCACGGTGCCGCCGTCTTGCGCCAGCCACAGTCCGCAGGCCGCACCGGCGCAGAACAGCGTCAGCATCTGGGTTCGTTTGAGACGGAGGCGGCGGCGGATCTGGGTCTCGTCGTAAATGCGCAACATGGTGAGTATTTGTTCTTTTTTCGGGTATTGTACACAACTGCTCCCTGACGGCCGAGTTATCGCCGTGACCCCGCGCGCGACGCGCGGGCGTTCACCCGCCGATTGCGCTGACATGTTCCCACCGACCCTACCGGCGCTGCGCCGCGAGGCGCGCGCCAACCTGCGCCTTGCGGCGCCGATTATCGTAACCCAGTTCACGTTCATGGGTATGGGCACGGCCGATACGATCATGGCTGGCCGCTACTCGGCGCAGGGACTGGCGGCCGTCGCCGTCGGTGCGAACGTGTGGTTTCTCGCGTTCATGGTGTTCATGGGCATCCTCATGGCGTGTTCGCCGATCGTCGCGCAGCGCATCGGCGCCGGCCGCAGCGTCGGGCAGACCGGCGGCTTCGTGCGCGCCGCGCTGGCCTTCGCGGTCGTGCTCGGCCTGATCTGGATGCTCGGCATGCGCCTGGTTGCCGAGCCGGTGCTCGACGTTCTGTCGCTGCACGAGCCGGTCCGCGGCCAGGCGCGCGACTACATCCTCGCCGCATCATGGTCAGCGCTGCCGCTGTGCCTGACCTTCGTCGCGCGCCATACCGCGGAGGCGCACGGGCTGACGCAGGTGGCCCTGCGCGCCGGTGTCGTCGGCCTGCTCGTCAACGTGTTGTTCGACTGGCTGCTGATGTACGGCCGGCTCGGCTTTCCGCAGATGGGTCCGGAGGGCTGCGCCTGGGCCACCGTTCTTGCCGCGGCAGCGATGCTGTTGACCTACGCGTTCCAATACCGGTGTAACGGCACGCTGCGCGCGCTGCAGTTGTGGCGTCTGCACACGCCGCAACTGCGCGACGACGTCGGCGAGATCCTGCGTTTGGGCCTGCCGATCATGCTGATCGTCACCGCCGAGTCTTGGATGTTCAACATCGGCGCGCTGATGATGGCGCGCTTCGGAGCCGACACCGTCGCCGCGCACCAGATCGCGATCAATTTCGCCGCGCTGTCGTTCATGGTGCCGCTGTCGATCGGTTTCGCGACCACGGTGCGCGTGGGGCTGGCCGCCGGCGCCGGCGACGCCGCCCAGGTGCGCCTGCGCGGTCAGGCCGGCATCGTGCTGGGCGCGTGTTTCGCACTGCTGTCGGCAAGCGTGATGGCGGCGATGCCGGGCGTCATCGTCGGTCTGTACACGGATGCCGAGGCGGTGACGCCGCTGGCCGTGCGTTTTCTCTATTACGCCGCGGTATTCCAGATCTTCGACTGCATCCAGGCCACGGCCAACGGCGCGCTGCGCGGCGTCAAGGACACGCGCGTGCCGATGTTCATCACCGTGTCGGCGTACTGGATCGTTGGCCTGCCGCTGGCCTGGTGGTTGTCGTTCCGCACGCCGACCGGGCCCTTCGGCGTGTGGTGGGGCTTTCTCATCTCGCTGGCGATTGCCGCCGCCGGGCTGTCGCTGCGGTTCGCGCTGCGCGGGTCGCGGCGCGCAGCGGCGCCGTAGCTCGAGCCTTGGCCAAACGCCTGTGATCCAGGTCGCGGTGATCGACAGACAGCGCCCGTACAGTCGGCTCGGGCGCTCAGGATCTCGACGACGTCCGCACACCTTGGAGCGGGAGAGTGAACGATGGTGCAGCTCAGACTCAAGCTCGCGCTGCTGCTCCTCGCGTTGAGCACGATCGCCGGCTGCGCGGCGGTGCCGCCGGCTGAACAGGCCTATCACACGCGGGTGATCGAGACCTGGATCGGCAAGACCGCGTCGGCGCTGTGGCTGTCATGGGGGCCGCCGGCGCGGCAATTGACTGCATCCAACGGCATCCGCTTCGACATCTACACGCAGCGCATCGGCAAGCCCGCCGGCATCGATGACCCGGCGCTCGATCGCCTGTATGCGTCGGCTTCGGACGCCGACTGCCTGACCTATTTCGCCGTAGACCCGAAAACCGACCGCATCCTGCTCGCGCGCTGGCGCGGTACCACCTGCGCGTCGTATCCGCCGCGTCGCGGACCGGGTGCGATACGTTCGATACAGCCAACCGGTTTTTGACGCGCACGGGTCGCGTACACTGCTGGCGGTCATCACAACCGCAAGTGGGGGGAAGAGATGGGCGTTGAACTTCGCCCCGTACGGCGCGCTGCCGTCGGCCTGGTATGCCTGCTGGTCGCTTCGGCGTCGACAGCGCTCGGCGCGGTCGAGCCGATCGCCAGCAGCGGCTATTTGCCGTTGTCGGACGGCACGCAACTGCGCTACTCGCTGTATCTGCCGCCGGGCGAGGGGCCGTTTCCGGCCACGCTGATCTACTCGGGTTACAACGCCGGCAACAATCCCTATGACATCAGCTTCGGTGGCATCGGACCGATGCTGCTCGAACGGGGCATCGCGGTGATCGGCGTGAGCCTACGCGGCACCGGCTGCTCGCAGGGCGTATGGGTGCCGTTCTCGCTACGCTGGGGACCGGACGGCGCCGAAGTGGTCGACTGGATCGCGCGGCAGCCGTGGAGCGACGGCAACGTGGCGATGGCCGGCGTCTCGTTTCCGGCGATCCTCGCACTGGCGACGGCGGTGCAGCGGCCGCCGGCGCTGCGCGCGGTGCTGCCGATGGTGCCGCTCGGCGAGCTGTACCGTGACGTCGCCTATCCCGGTGGCATCTTCAACCTGACCTTCGCCAGCGCTTGGACGCTGATGCAGAAGGTCGGCACGCCGTTTTCCTTGTTCGAGGCGCTGCAGGGCGACACGCGCTGCGGCACTGCGGTCCTCGGGCAGAACGACCCGCGTCACATCACGGTGGTCGAGGCGGCGAGCATTCCGTACGTCGACAGCGATGAGCGCTACGAGAAGTTCCTGACGCCGGAGCTCATCGAGCGCATCGCCGTGCCGGTGCTGGGGCAGGTCGGCTGGCAGGACGAGCAGCTCGGCTCGCGCGCCTGGCATGCGTTCGAACGGCTCGATCCGTCGCGCACCTGGATGCTCGGCGTCAATGGCGCGCACGGCAGCATCGTCCACAGTGCGCGTTTTCGCGCGCTGGCCGCGGATTTCCTCGAACACTTCCTGCGCGGCGGAGGGCCGCAGGACTTCGACGCGCCACGCCTGCAGATCTGGAAGGGCTTTTCGACCGATCACGAGCCGGCGCTGATCGAGACCTACGACCAATGGCCGCTGGTGCCGCAGACATTGACGCTGCATGCACAGCCGGATGGCAGCCTGCGCCCCGAGCCGCCGACGGCCGATGCCGCGTTCAGCTATCTGTACCCGCTGCCGGCACCGAGCACGTTGACGCTGGTGCTGGTGCCCAACCCGACGCAGCTCACCTATCTGTTGCCGGTACTGCCCGGCGGCTCGGTGGCGCTAACGACGCCGGCGCTCGCCGAGGATCTGCGTATGTTCGGCCCAGCGAGCGCGGATCTGTGGCTGTCCGCGCCGGCGCTCGACGTCGATGTCCAGGTGTCGCTGGTCGAGGTGCGGCCGGATGGACGCGAGATGTTCGTGCAGCGCGGCTGGCTGCGCGCCTCGCACCGTGCCCTCGATGAGACGCGATCGCAGCCGCGTCTGCCGGTGCACACGCATCGGCAGGCGGACGCGAGGAATCTGACACCCGGCGAGGTGACGCCCTTGCGTGTGGAGATCATGCCGGTCGCGCACACCTTCGCCGCCGGTTCGTCGCTGCGGCTCTACATCGAGGCGCCTCTTGGCTTCTCGGGTTTTCGTCAGCTCGCGCTCAATCCGCTGCCGACGCAGGTGAGCGTGCACGTCGGCCCGCAGACGCCGACGCGCTTGGTGTTCGGTCGGGCTCCGGCGCCGAAGTCGACGTTGCGCCTGACGGACGCGCTGCCGGGCTGCGGCAGCGTCGAGAACCAGCCCTGCCGCAGTAGTCCGCAGGCCGTGCCCGAGGGCAGCCTGAGCCTTGCCGACACACCGTCGACGGGTGGTCGCGGCGGCGGCGCATGGACGCGGTGGCTGCTGCTGTTCGCCCCTTTACTGAGGCGGCGCTGCGTACAATAGCGGCCCCCGACGTCCAGCCGCGCGCCAGAAGACCATGTCCGAGCCGTTCAATCGCCGATCCAAGACCATCACTCAGGGCGTGCAGCGCTCGCCCAACCGCGCGATGCTGCGGGCGGTCGGCTTCACCGACGCGGACTTCGACAAGCCCATCGTCGGCATCGCCAACGCCCACTCGACGATGAATCCGTGCAATGCGGGCATCCAGCCGCTGGCCGATCGCGCCGCCGCCGCGATCAAGTCGGCCGGCGGCATGCCGCAGACCTTCGGCATCCCCACCGTGACCGACGGCATCTCGATGGGCACCGAGGGCATGAAATACTCGCTGGTGTCACGCGAGGTGATCGCCGACGCCATCGAAACCGCGGCGTCCTCGCAGTGCATGGATGGCCTGCTCGTCGTCGGCGGCTGCGACAAGAACATGCCGGGCGCGATGATCGGCATGCTGCGCCTGAACATCCCGTCGGTGTTCGTCTACGCAGGGACCATCAAGCCCGGCCACTGGAAGGGCGTGCCGCTGACCATCGTCTCCTCGTTCGAGGCCGTCGGGGCCTTTCAGTCCGGCAAGATGTCCAAAGAGGACTTCGACGGCATCGAGCGCAATGCCTGCCCGAGCGTCGGCGCCTGCGGCGGCATGTACACGGCGAACACGATGTCCAGCGCCTTCGAGGCGCTGGGCATGTCGCTGCTCGGCTCCTCGCAGATGGCCTCGCCCGATCCGGAGAAGGCTGACTCGGCGGCCGAGTCCGGGCGCGTGCTGGTCGAGGCGATCCGCCGTGACTTGAAGCCGCGCGACATCGTCACGCGCAAGGCGATCGAGAATGCGATCGCGCTGGTGATGGCCACTGGTGGCTCGACCAACGCGGTGCTGCATTTCCTCGCGATCGCGCATGCCGCCCAGGTGCCGTTCACGATCGACGACATCGAAGAGATCCGCCGGCGCACGCCGGTGCTATGCGATCTCAAGCCTTCGGGCAAATACGTGGCCGTCGATCTGCATCGCGCCGGCGGCGTGCCGCAGGTACTCAAGATCCTGCTCGCCAACGGCTTGCTGCACGGTGATGCGCTGACCATCACCGGCCAGACCCTGGCCGAGGCCCTGCGCAACGTCCCGGAGGCGCCGCGCTCGGACCAGGACGTGATCCGCCCGTTCGACCAGCCGATCTACCGGCAGGGTCATCTCGCCGTGCTCAAGGGCAATCTCGCGCCCGAAGGCGCGGTCGCCAAGATCACCGGCCTCAAAAACCCGGTCATCACCGGCCCGGCGCGTGTGTTCGACTCCGAGGACGCGTGCATGGCGGCGATCATGGCCGACCGCATTCAGCCCGGCGACGTGCTGGTGATCCGCTATGAAGGCCCCAAGGGCGGGCCCGGCATGCGCGAGATGCTCGCCCCGACCGCGGCGCTGATCGGCAAGGGCCTGGGCGAAAGCGTCGGCCTGATCACCGACGGGCGCTTCTCCGGCGGCACCTGGGGCATGGTCGTCGGCCACGTCGCGCCCGAGGCCTTCGTCGGCGGCACCATCGCGCTGGTCGAGGACGGCGACAGCATCACCATCGATGCTCACCGGCAGTTGATCCAGCTCAACGTCGACGAGGCGGTGCTGGCGCAGCGCCGCGCGGCATGGCAGCCGCCGGCACCGCGCTACACGCGCGGCGTGCTCGCCAAGTTCGCCAAGCTGGTCGGCAGCGCCGCCCGCGGCGCCGTGACCGACTAAAAAGCGGCGTGCCGCCGTTCAGACCCCGCTGACGCAGGGCAGGCCGAAGAACGCGCGCGCCGTGCGTGTCGTCGCGGCGGCGAGCGCCGTCTCGGTGACGCCGCGCGCCGCGGCGAGTGCGCGGACCACCCAGACGAGATGGGCCGGCTCGTTGCGCCGGTGGCTGGTCTTGGGCGCGGTGCGCGGCAAGAGATAGGGTGCGTCGGTTTCCACCATCAGGCGCTCGTCGGGGATGATCCGCACCGCATCGACGAGATGCTTGCCGCGGCGTTCGTCGCAGATCCAGCCGGTGATGCCGATGTGGCAGTCGAGCGCGAGATAGTCCTCCAGCGCCGCCTGCGTGTCGGTGAAGCAGTGCACCACGACCGCGCCGAGTTGCGCGCGGTATTCGCGCAGCATGGCCAGAAAGTCCGAGTGCGCGTCGCGTTGATGCAGGAACAGCGGGCGCTGCGCCTGCGCGGCGATGTCGAGCTGAGCGGCGAACACGCGGCGCTGCACCTCGCGCGGCGAATAATCGCGGAAATAGTCGAGTCCGCACTCACCGAGGGCGACGACTTGGGGCTGCGCCGAATGTTCACGGAGCTGTTCGGCGATGCGCGCATCCCAGTCGCGCGCATGATGCGGGTGCAGTCCGGCGGTGGCGTATAGCCGCCCGGGGTGTGCGCGTGCCAGTTCCAGCGCCGCAGCGTTGCTGTCGAACGAGCTGCCGGTGACGACGATCTGCACCACGCCGGCTGCGGCAGCGCGTTCGAGCACGGCGTCGCGGTCGGCATCGAAGCTGTCGTGGGCGAGGTTCGCTCCAATGTCGATCAACGCCATCACGGCAAACCTCCTGAGGCGGCGAACCGATCCGGGCCGTTTGCCAGGCATGGACGGCCAACGGCAGTCCATGGACGCGCCAGCGCACTCGCAGTGAGATCGAACAGCAGCGGTGGCGAGGAACCGATCATGGCGAGGGCGTGGCTCCGGGCTTGGCAAAGCATTCGTGGCGCCACAGCACGCGCTGTTCGACTTCGGCTCGCCCCCCTGGCGGCGGTGTCATCTCCAACATGTAGATCATTCGAAAGCTCATCAGGCGGCGGTTGCGCGCATCACCTTCGAGCTTGTCGGCATTCCAGCTGCGGCACAGGTACTTGCCGTAGTAAAGACGCTGGTTCGCGTACTGCGCCTCCCACAGTCGCCCGCGGTAGGTCAGCCAGCGAATACCGCCGTGAGTTTGCGAGTAGAGCCTTGGCTTCTCGAAGCTCGGTGCGCCGCGCTCGGGATGCAGTACGTCGATCTCGCTGCCGTCGGCGAGCCGACCAGCCACCACCAGCCAGCCGTCTTCCTTGAGCGGATAGGGCGCGAACATGTTCCACAACTGGTCGATGCGAATGATGCGAAACAGCGGGGTCAGCGCCGCATAGCTGGCCTGCGGCGGCATGCCGATCGTATGCCCGTTCCAGACCAGGACGAGGACTACGAAGACCGCGGCGATACCGTTCCAGAAGCGCCCGAGTTCCCAGCGCATCGTCCGTCGCGGCAGCAGCCATGCGGTCAGACGACCGAAGGTGCCGCGGTTGCGCGCGACGAAGTCATAGACGGCATTGCCCGGCCGTTCCAGCGCCGGTAGCCGCAGCAGTGGATACAGCCAGCCCAGCAGCGGCGAGTGTTTGACCAAGATGGTGAACGCCGGCCACTTGAGGTAGGCCTGCTCGTCGCCGTCGATGACCACCCAGGAGTAGTTCGCTTCCATCAGCGTGCGTGCGCGCGGCGTCTGCTGCGCGGGTGCGATCGGGCTGCGCGGCAGAATCAGGAACTGCTGGAACAACTGGCAGGACTTCAGACAGAAACCGCAGTCGATGTCGTAGTAGATGCGCGGCGGCTGCGGATGGCGGCGCCGGTGGCGACGGTCCAGCGCGTCCCAGACCCAGCCGCCGGTGAACACCGTCAATGAGGCGAGGCTCACGTACGGGAAATGGCCGAGTTCCAGGCACAGCAGAAAGCCCACATGCATCAGCATGAAGCACAGCATCAGGCCGAAGCGCAGGTATTTGAGCAGCAGCGGCGTGAAGATCAGAATCGGCCCGAGCAGTTCGAGCCACCAGACGTAAAAGCTCAGCGCCTTGGTCAGCGGCAGGAACTCGTTCAGCAGCTTGCCCAGCGGCAGCACATGGCGGTCCAGCGACAGCGCGTAGTAGACCGCGGTGTAATCCGGTACCCACTCGCGCCCCGATTTGAGGATTGCGCTGAAGAAGTAGACCGACATCACCTGCAGCAGCAAGCCGACGCTGGCCCAGGATAAGTGAAGATTCTCCTGCGGCGGCGGATTCTCGGCGAGGGCCGCGTCGACCGAAAAGCGCGCGCCCAGCGGCAGGAACATCGACCAGAACAACAGGCAGCAGATCAACAGGTCGCCGCCGATCAACACCACCGGATTGCGATTCAGCAGCGAGGCCCACATCACGAAGGAAGCGATCGTCGCTAGCCTTGTGCGCCAGCCGAGCGTGAACATCAGTGCCAGCACGCACTGCAGCAGCAACAGTACGACGACGAACCAGGCCTGGCCGCCGGCGAGGAACAGCGACAGGCGCGGACCGATTTCCGATTCGATCAGCCAGGCGCGCGGCATCACGCCCGTGTCGGCCCAGAAGGCACCGACATCGCCGAACGCGGTCAGCAGGTTGCAGAACAGCACGCTGCCGAGGGCGAAGCGGAACAGCGCCAGCGTGCGCAGGTCGATGCCGAAGATATCGGCAAGACGGGGGAAGCGTTGCGTCAGATCCATGTCCCGAGCGGAAATCGACAGCGACACAAATGACAAGGGGAGCCGGCGGCTCCCCTGGTCGACCGATTGAACGGCTCAGTCCTGGACGATCAGGTCGCCCATGTAGCCGGTGCCGCCGTCGAGCAGGCGCTGCTGCTCGACTGCCGCACGCGCGTCCTCGGCGAACTCGTACTCGGTGCGAAAGCCGATGTCGGTGAAGCCGCCGAGCAAGCCGCCACCCGTGCCACCAGTGCCACCGCCGGTGCCGCCGGTGCCGCCACCCGTGCCACCAGTGCCACCGCCGGTGCCGCCGGTGCCGCCACCCGTACCGCCCGTGCCGCCGCCAGTGCCGCCGGTGCCGCCACCCGTACCGCCCGTGCCGCCACCCGTACCGCCGGTGCCGCCGCCGGCGCCGCCCGCACCGCCACCTGCCGTCGACCCACCGGTGGTGCCGCCGGCCGAGCCACCCGGATCGGGCGATTCGTCATCGCTGTCGGCCACGGCGACGGCCACCACGCCGACGCCGACTGCGCCGGCGGCGAGTAAGCCCCAGTCGACCGCGGTCCAGATCGTGCCGGCCTGATTGAGGCGATGGCTGTCGATGAATGGCATGCCGTGGATGTGCGCCGAGGAAAAGCCGGTGCCATTGAACTCCACCGACATGATCGGCGCGGCCGGCCGGTCGAAGTAGCGGGAGTCATGATCGAGGCGCAGGCCGTAGAAGAAGGACTCCGCCGCGCGCTCGGCGCCGCCGAACTTGAAGTGGACGTAGGCATGCGCCTCGGGATGGCGCTCGTCCGGCGCCGCCGCGTTGGCAAGCCAGCCGGCGCCCAGCAATGCAGCGCCCGTGCCCAGCGCCGTGATCAGGTTACGCATCTCGACTCCCCCAAAGGTGATGACAACTCCGTCGCCAAGCCGAAGCCTATACGGCCCCCGCGGCACAGGCAAGCAGGGATTGCCTGACCGTCGGTGTAGGGCACAATGCCGATTCTTCTTTGCAACTCGACGACCAGCCCCGTGAGCGCATTGCCGGCCGCCGGCACCACCGCCGAGCATCTGATCGATGGACCTGCCGGGCGCATCGAGGCGCTGTGGTCGACGCCGCGCACCGCGCGTGCCGATGCCGCGCGCGCGATCGTCTGCCATCCGCATCCGCTGTTCGGCGGCGCCATGTCGAACAAGGTCGCCTACACGCTGGCGTCCACCGCGCAGAAGGCGGGTCTGCACGCCCTGCGTTTCAACTTCCGCGGCGTCGGCCGCAGCGAGGGCGTGCACGACGAAGGTCGTGGTGAGACCGCGGACGTGGTGTTTCTCGCCGGCTGGCTGCGTGAACGGCTCGGTCCCGGGCCACTGGTGCTACTCGGCTTCTCGTTCGGCGCCTGGGTCAGCCTGCGCGCGGCGGCGGCGCTACGGCCGGTCGCACAGGTCAGCATCGCGCCGCCGTTCGGCAAGTACGTCGGCGATGCCGGCGTGCCGCCGCGTCCGCCGTGCCCGTGGCTGGTCGTGCACGGCACCGACGACGAGGTGGTCGACTACGCGCAAACGCGCGCGGTGCTCGATACCTACGTGCCGCCGCCAGAACTGGTGAGTCTGGACGGTACCGGTCATTTCTTCCACGGACGCCTGAACGAATTGTCGAGCACCGTACTCACCTTCCTGCAGGCGCACCTGGACTGACACCGGCGTTTGTTATCCTGCCAGCTCGTTCGTGGCCTGACCCACCGGAGCCTGCCCATGCGTCGTCGATTTGCCGTTCTGATTCTCTGCTTGCCGGTGGCGACGCCGGCGCTGGCCGATACCGAGTTCCGCATCGACTGCGGCCTTGGGGCTGCTGGCTGCCAGGCCGCCTTCGAGGGCGCGGTCGAGGATGTCGCCGCGGCCCTGAACTACAAGGCCCTGGGCCCGGCCGAGGCCGGCGGCATCACCGGCTTTGGCATCGGCGCTTTCGTCAATTACACGCCGACGCAGAACGAGGACGACTGGCGCGCGCTGACCGGCACCGACGTCGATGTCGTCGGCATGGCCGGTGTGGTCGCGACCAAGGGGCTGCCCTTTGGCATCGATGTCGGCGCGTTCTACACCGCGGTGCCGGACACCAGCGTCAAGGCCTACGGCGCCGAGCTGCGCTACGCGATTCTCGAAGGCGGCATCGCTTCGCCGGCGCTGGCCGTGCGTGGCGCGCTGACGCGCACCAGCGGCATCGACGACTTCGACTACGAGTCGTACAGCGTCGATGTCTCGCTGTCCAAGGGCTTCACCGTGCTGACGCCGTACATCGGCGCCGGTTACGTCTGGGCCGAGGCCGATCCGCGCGGTGACGCTGCCGCGGTCACCGGGCTGCGCAAGGCCGAAGTCGACGAGCAGCGCTTGTACGTCGGTCTGCGCGTGAGCTTGCTGCTGCTCGAACTCACCCCCGAGTATGAGCGCGTGGGCGACAACAACGCCTACAACCTGCGCCTGGGCCTGTCGTTTTGAGCAAGCGGATGCTCGACAAGCTGGCGGGTCTCCTGCGCGCATCGCCGACCATGGGCGCCGACCAACCGGCGCACCGTCACCTGGCGATGGCGGTGCTGCTGGTCGAGACCGCGCGCGCCGACTTCGCTGACCAAGCTGAGGAACGCGCGGTGATGCGCGATGCGCTGGTCGACGCCCTCGGTCTGGCGCGCGCCGAGGCGGCGCAGATGGTCGAACAGGCGTTCGCAGAGTCGCGTCAGGCGGTGTCGCTGCACGGTTTTATCGACACGCTCAATCGCGAGCTCGATGCCGACGGCAAGCGCCAGCTGCTCGAATGGCTGTGGCGCGTGGCCTATGCCGACGGCCGCGTCGATCCGCAGGAGGAGGCGCGCATCCGCCAGCTCGCCGATCTGCTGTTTCTGCCGCACGCGGACTTCGTGCGCCTGCGGCTGAAAGTCGAGGCTGAGCATGGCGAGCGGGCTCGCGCGTGACCGGCGGCTCGCCAGCGTCGGTTCAGGCCGGCATCGTCAGGGTACGACCATTCCAGCGGTCGTCGACCGCCGAACTGTGGAGCCGATCATCGTGAATCTTCGAATCCCGATTGTGGCGCTGTTGGCGGCCGTCATCGCCGTGGTCCTGAGCATGGTTGCGGCCACCGTCAGCGCCGCGGAGTCGCCGCGCGCCACGGCGGCGCCGACGCAAGCGGCGAACGATGCCGACCAGACCTACTCGTTGGAGGAGATCCTGCGCGAGGCCTCGCGCTTCTTCGGCGCGACCAGCGAGGCGCTGGCCAAAGCGATCGAGCGCACGTTCTCCGATCACGGCCGACCCAGCGCCTATATCTTCGGCAGCGAGGGCGGCGCCGCGCTGGTCGTCGGCCTGCGCTATGGCGAAGGCCGGCTCCAGTACAAGGGTGGCGGCAGCATGCCGGTGTACTGGCAGGGACCGAGCATCGGCTGGGATTTCGGCGGCAATGCGGCCAAGGTGTTCACGCTGGTCTACAACCTCGAAGAGAGCCACCAGTTGTTCCAGCGCTTCCCGGCGGTCGACGGCAGCCTGTACGTGATCGCCGGCTTCTCGGTGAATTACCAGCGCAGCGGCGATGTCGTGCTCGCACCGATCCGCACCGGCGTCGGCTTGCGTGCCGGCGCAAGCCTCGGTTACATCCACTACACCCGCGAGCGCTCGCTCGTCCCGCTCTGACCGGATCCGTCTGCCGGGCTGCGAGCACCCCTGGCGTCGACGGGTCGGCGCGCGCCGATGTCAGCGGCCGAACTCCTCGCCCAGGAGTCGGTCAAAGCGCGTAGAATCCAACCCACCCTTAGACGTCACGAGGAGTCATCTCGCCATGAGCTGGAACGAAAACAACCTGAGCCAGATGGGACGGCCGGTCCCCGTGCGCAGCGGCGAGCGTCCGCTGCCGCGCGTGGTCACGGCTGTCGAAACCTCGGCGCTCGCGACCAACAAGGTGTTGCGCAACACCTACATGCTGCTGTCGATGACGCTGCTGTTCAGCGCGGCGATGGCCGGCGTGTCGATGGTGGTCGGCGCACCCTACGGCATCAGCCTCGTCTGCTCGCTGGTGGCGCTGGGCCTGTTGTGGTTCGTGGTGCCGCGCACGGCGAATTCCGAAGCCGGCATCTGGGTCGTGTTCGCGGTCACCGGCCTCTTGGGCTTCGGTCTCGGCCCGGTGCTGAACATGTACATGAAGGGTTTCGCCAACGGCTCGCAGATCGTAATGATGGCCTTCGGCCTCACCGGCACGATCTTCGTCGGCCTGTCGGCCTATGCGGTGAGCACACGCCGTGATTTCAGCTTCATGCGCGGCTTTCTGTTCACCGGCATTCTCATGGCCTTCATCGTCAGCATCGGTCTGCTGGTCGCCTCGTTGTTCGGCGTCTACCTGCAGCCGCTGGCGCTGGGCGTCTCGGCGATGTTCGCTCTCTTGATGTGCGGACTGATTCTGTATCAGACCGGCGAGATCGTGAACGGCGGCGAAACCAACTACGTGCTGGCCACCGTCTCGCTGTACGTGTCGATCTACAACCTGTTCACCAGCCTGCTGCATCTGCTCGGCTTCGCCTCGGGAGAGGATTGATTCCATCTTCCGCGAAGCCAGCCGTCGTCCAGCCCCGCCCATCCCAGGCGGGGCTTTTTCGTGGGGGCGTTTGCAATGAACTGGCCGGTATTGGCGCAGACCACGGGTCTTTTGGTGCTGTCGAACGTGTTCATGACCCTGGCGTGGTATGCACATCTGCGCGACTTGCGCGACAAGCCGTGGATCATCGCCGTTCTGCTGAGCTGGGGTATCGCGTTGTTCGAGTACCTGCTGATGGTGCCGGCCAACCGCATCGGCTACACGGCCTTGAGCCTGCCGCAGCTCAAGATCCTCCAGGAAGTGATCACGCTCAGCGTCTTCGTGCCCTTCGTGCTGCTATATATGAAGCAGCCGCTGAAGTGGGACTACCTGTGGGCGGCGCTGTGCATGGTCGGCGCCGTGTATTTCATCTTCCGTTCGTGAGTCTCACGGCGCGATCTGCAGCACGTAGACGCCATGCTCGGTACGCAGCAGCCGCCCGGTGACCGCGACGCGCTCTTTGCTCATCCCGGGACGCAGGTCGAGCAGACGGGCGTTGTCGGTCTGGCCGCTGACCCACACGCAGGCGCCATCCTCGCCGGTGAGCATCCAGTCCTTGCGCGTCAGCGGCTGCACACCGGGGCAGCGGCCTTCGCGGGCGCGCGGCAGACCGGACAGGGTGATGCGCTGGCCGACGACCTGATCGAGATGCGGCACGGCCAGTTCGACCGGCACCGCGGTGCCTGGCGCGAACGTCACCGGCTCGCTGGGGTCGTAGCCGCCGAAGCAGGCGGATAGGGCCGTCACGGTGAGGCCGCTGAGGATGAGTCGATAGCGCATAACAATGAAAGTAATCAAAACGATTGCCTTTTCTTTTTCATGAGAATAATTATCATCTTCTAAAACCTCTGCGGAACCGGAAGATGACCAAGACCTTCAGCTTCGGCGCCATGCACGTCTCGGTGGCCTTTCTCGTGGTCTGGGCGATGACCGGCGACTGGATGGCTGGCGGTGCGGTGGCGCTGGTTGAACCCTGCATCAATACGCTGGCCTATCACGTCCATGAAAAGCTGTGGCAGCGGCGACGCGGCGTCGCTGCGCGGTCGGCCCTGAATCCGGCATCCGCACACTGATCGCAGCGGACGTGCCCGGGCCGGTGCGGATACTCTATGCCGCCACGCTCGACACCGCATCGCCCGCATGATCTCGGTTACCGATTATCAAGCCCACGACGGTCTTGGCCTGGCGGCGCTCGTCGCCCGCGGCGAGGTCAGCGCCAGCGAGCTGCTCGATGCCGCGCTGGCGCGCGCCGAGGCGGTGAACCCGCGGATCAACGCCATCGTCATTACGATGCACGACGAGGCGCGCGCACGTGCCGCGCAGCCACTGACCGGGCCGTTCGCCGGTGTGCCCTTCCTGATCAAGGACATCATCCAGGATTACGCCGGCGTGCCGACGACCGCCGGCAGCCGGGCGATCGACTACGTGCCGGACACGCACGCCGAGATCACCGCGCGTTTTCTCGCCAGCGGGGTCGTCGTCTTCGGCAAGACCAGCACGCCGGAGCTGGCGCTCAAGGGCATCACCGAATCGAGGCGCTGGGGCGCAACGCGCAATCCCTGGGATCTGACGCGTACGCCCGGGGGGTCGAGCGGCGGCGCCGCGGCCGCGGTCGCTTCCGGCATCGTACCGCTGGCCGGGGCCAACGACGGCGGTGGTTCGATCCGCATCCCCGCGGCCTGTTGCGGCTTGTTCGGCCTGCGGCCATCGCGCGGCCGCGTGCCGCTGGGGCCGCGCCTGGGCGAAGCCTGGGAGGGCGCGTCCTCGGATCTGGTGGTCTCGCGCAGCGTGCGCGACAGTGCGGCGATGCTCGATGCGATTCACGGTGCCGACGTCGGCGCGCCCTTCGAGATCCGCCCGCCCGAGCGGCCGTATCTCGACGAGGTGGGCCGCGATCCGGGGCGTCTGCGCATCGCGTTCACGACGCGCTCGCCGATCGACACCGCGGTCGATCCGGCCTGTGTGCGCGCCGTCACCGAGACCGCGACGCTGCTGCAATCGCTCGGGCATCACGTCGAGCAGGCCGAACCCGAGATCGACGGCACGCAGCTCGCACAGGACTTCCTGACGATGTACATGGGGCAGGTGGCCGCCGACATCGCGCATTGGGGTGCCGTCGCCGGTGCGCGCGAGGTTGACTTCGAGCCGGACACGCGCGTGCTCGGCTTGCTCGGGCGCACGCTCAAGGCGGGCGATTACGTGCTCGCGCGTCGGCGCTGGAACGTCTATGCGCGCGCGCTGGGCCGCTTCCACCAGCGCTATGCGCTGTATCTGACGCCGACGCTGGCCTGTCCACCGGTGGCGATCGGTGCGCTGGAGCTGCCGCGCTGGCAGCGCGCGGCGCAGCACCTGCTGCTGGCGCTGGGCGCCGGTCGCTTGTTGCACGGCAGCGGCATCGTCGAACAGCTCGCGCGGGAGAGTCTCGCCAAGGTGCCGTTCACGCAGCTCGCCAATCTCACCGGCACGCCGGCGATGTCGGTGCCGCTGCACACGACCGACGACGGCCTGCCGATCGGCGTGCAGTTCATCGCTGCCTTCGGCCGTGAGGATCTGCTGCTGCGTCTCGCCGGCCAGCTCGAGCGGGCCAAGCCCTGGGCGCAGCGGCGCCCGGCGCTGTGAGTCCTTCGGTGCAGCTCGTGTTCCACGCGCATGACTGAGCTCACCGCAGCCCTGCGCGCGCGCTTCGGCGCGTCAGCGGAACTCGCCGCCGCGATGCCGCGTGTGCTCAGCGCCAGCCGCTTCGTCCAGGCGGCGCTGCAGGCTCTCGTGGCAGCGGACGATGCGCTCGATGACTTCGCGAAGGTGTATCCCGAAGGCGAGACACGACGGCGTGTCGACGCGGCGATGCAGGACGTCGACACGCCGGAAGCGGCGATGGCTGCGCTGCGCGTGCTGCGGCGGCGGCAGATGGCGCGCATCGCGCTGCGCGACTTATCTGGCGTCGCGCCGCTCGACGAGACGCTGGGCGATTTGTCCGACCTCGCCGATGCCTGCGTCGACGCAGCGCTGCGCTTCGTCGAGCGGCGCCTGCAGCAGCGCCACGGCGTGCCGCGCAGCGCCGATGGCAGGCCGATCCGCCCGGTCGTGCTCGGCATGGGCAAGCTCGGCGGGCGCGAGCTGAACTTCTCGTCCGACATCGATCTGATCTTCTGCCACACCGACGGCGGCGAGACCGATGGCGCGCGCAGCATCAGCAGCGACGAGTATTTCACCAAGCTCGCGCAGGAGACGACCAGGTTGCTGGTTGCGCAGACCGCCGACGGCTTCGTCTTTCGCGTCGACACGATGCTGCGGCCCTTCGGTTCCGCCGGCGCGCTGTCGGCCTCGTTTCCGGCGCTCGAGGATTACTACCAGGTGCACGGGCGCGAGTGGGAGCGCTACGCGATGATCAAGGCGCGGCCGATCGCCGGCGACCTCGACGCCGGCAAGCGCCTGCTCGATCTGCTGCGGCCCTTCGTCTATCGGCGCTATCTCGATTACAACGCGATCGGCGCGCTGCGCGAACTCAAGCGCCTGATCGAAGACGAGGTGGCGCGCAAGGGGCTCGACGACAACATCAAGATCGGCGCCGGCGGCATCCGCGAGATCGAGTTCATCGTGCAGTCGTTCCAGCTCGTGCGTGGCGGTGCCGAGCCGACCTTGCGCGATCATCGCCTGCGCCCGGTGTTGCGCCGTCTCGGTGAGCAGGGATATCTGGATGCCGCGATCGCAGCGCGGCTCGACGAGGCTTATGTGTTCCTGCGCCGGGTCGAGAACGCGATCCAGATGTATGCCGACCAGCAGACGCACGCGCTGCCGCAGCAGGACGCCGCGCGCGCGGCGCTGCTCGCGGCGCTGCAAATCGACGACTGGGCTGCGCTGCAGGCGCAACTCACCGAGGTGCGAGGCTTCGTACGCGAGCAGTTCATGCTGGTCTTCGCCGCCGATGACCACGACGAGCACAGTCCCAGTCACAGGCTCGTCGCCGCGCTGTGGAACGGCACGCTGGCCGGCGATGCCGCGCTCGAAGCGCTGTATGCGGCCGGCTTTCGGACACGTCCGCAAGCGGTGCTCGCCGCGATCGAGACGCTGCGAACGGTGCGTCTGGTGCGGGCGATGCGTGAGGCTACGGCGCGGCGCCTGCTGCAACTGCTCGCGCGGCTGATCGACGAGTCGGTCGCCCAGGCCGATCCGGCGACGCCGCCGGAGACGGCGCTGGTGCGCACGCTGCGCGTGGTCGAGGCGATCGCGGGGCGCAGCAACTACCTGACGCTGCTGCGCGAGTCCGACGCCGCGCGCGCCGCGCTGCTGCGCCTGTGCCGCGCCAGCCCGTGGCTGACCGACTTCATCGCGCGCGCGCCGATCGTGCTCGACAGCCTGCTCGATCCGCGCACGCTGTACGCGCCGCCCGAGCGCGCCGAGCTGTTCGAGGACCTCAAGCGTCGCGCCGAGGCCTTGCAGGTGCCGGCCGACACCGAACAGGCGATGAACCTGCTGCGCCACGTGCAGCGCGAGGTCACGCTGCGCATCGCGGCAGCCGATCTGAATGGCGCGCTGCCGCTGGTTCAGGTCAGCGACCGTCTGACCTGGCTCGCCGAGGTGATCGTCGAGCAAGCCTTGCGCTTTGCCTGGGCGGAGATGCGCGCGCAGTATGGCGAGCCGCTGCGCAGCGACGGGCGTTGCAGCGGCTTCGCGGTCATCGCCTACGGCAAGTTCGGCGGCATCGAGCTCGGTTACGGCTCGGACCTCGACCTGGTGTTCCTGCACGACTGCGACCAACTCGACGCCGACAGCGTCGGCGGTGCACGCGCGATCGACAACGCCACCTGGCTGGCACGTCTGGCCCAGCGGCTGATCAACTGGCTCGCCACACAGACGCCCGCCGGGCGCGCCTACGAGGTCGACATGGAATTGCGACCCAATGGCCGCTCTGGCCTGCTCGTCAGCAGCTTGGTGAGCTTCGCCGACTACCAGCGCGACGAAGCCTGGACCTGGGAGCACCAGGCGCTGACGCGCGCGCGCTGGGTCGCCGGCGACGAGGACGTCGGCCAGCGCTTCGCGCGAGTCCGCCGCGAGGTGCTGATGCGCCCACGCGAGGACGCCAAGCTGCGCCATGACATCGTCGCCATGCGCCGGCGCATGCGCGGCGAGCTCGACAAGTCCGATGGCGAGCGCTGGGACATCAAGCAAGGCGAGGGCGGCCTGATCGACATCGAGTTCATCACCCAGTACCTGGTGCTGCGCGATGCGCATCGCGATGCCGCGATCGTCCAATGGAGCGACAACTGGCGCCAGCTCGAGGCCCTCGCTGCCGCCGGCAGCATCGCCGTGGCCGACAAGGACGCACTGATCGACAGCTACCGCCGCTATCGTCGCTGGGCGCACGAGCGCGCGCTGCAGCAACTCGACAACCTGTGTCCGCTGGACGCATTCGCCGAACAGCGCGCCGCGGTCGTGGATCTGTGGCGCCGCCTCCTGGGCTGATGGGGGCAGGCTCTAGCCCCTATAATCCGACGCTTGGCGCTCAGATTCCCCGGTGACCGAACCATGACCTCTTTTGCCGACCGCGACGGCTACATCTGGTACGACGGCGAGCTCAAACCCTGGCGTGAGTGCACGACCCACGTGCTGACCTACACGCTGCATTACGGCGTCGGCTGCTTCGAGGGGGTGCGCGCCTACAAGACGCCGAAAGGCACCGCGATCTTCCGGCTCGAAGACCACACGCGGCGGCTGTTCAACTCGGCCAAGATCCTCGGCATGAAGATGCCCTGGGACGAGGCGACGCTCAACGAGGCGCAGAAACAAGTCCTGCGCGCCAACAAACTCGAAGAGGCCTATTTGCGGCCGATGGTGTTCTACGGCAGCGAAGGCATGGGCCTGCGCGCGTCCGGACTGAACACGCACGTCATCATCGCGGCGTGGCCCTGGGGTGCGTATCTGGGGGCCGACAACATGGAGCGCGGCATCCGAATCAAGACCAGCTCGTTCTCGCGCCACTACGTCAATGCCTCGATGTGTCGCGCCAAGGCCAACGCCAACTACCTGAACTCGTCGATGGCACTCAATGAAGTGCTGCGCGACGGCTACGACGAGGCGCTGATGCTCGACCCGGATGGCTACGTCGCCGAAGGCAGCGCCGAGAACATCTTCGTGGTCACGGGCGGCATCATCAGCACGCCCGATGTCACCAGCGCGCTGGACGGCATCACGCGGCGCACGGTGATGCAACTCGCGCAGGACCTCGGTTACAAGGTCGTCGAGCGCCGCATCACGCGCGACGAGGTCTATGTCTGCGACGAGGCCTTCTTCACCGGCACCGCGGCCGAGGTCACGCCGATCCGCGAGGTGGACAACCGCCAGATCGGCGCCGGCACGCGCGGGCCGATCACCGCGAAGCTGCAAAAGGCCTATCTGGACCTGGTCAAGGGCCGCAGCGAGAAGTACCCGGAGTGGCTGGCACTGATCTGAGTTTTTTCCTGCCTTTGCCCCGCGCCGCGCGGGAATGGGGCGGGGAGAGGGGGCGCCGGCGTGGCCGGCGGAGTCCACCGTGAGCACCACACTTGCCGAGTTGTCCCGCGCGCGCGTGATGGTGGTCGGCGATGTCATGCTCGACCGCTACTGGACCGGGCCCGTCCAGCGCATCTCGCCGGAGGCGCCGGTGCCGGTCGTGCGCGTGCGTGCCGATCAGGTCCGTGCCGGTGGCGCGGCGAACGTGGCGCTGAACCTCGCCAGCCTGGGCGCGCGGGTCCATCTGCTCGGCGTCGTCGGCGTCGACGAGGCCGCCCGGCAGCTGCGCGCGGCCGTCGAGGATGCGGGCATCGTCGCCGAATGGATCGTCAGCGACACACTGCCGACGATCACCAAGCTGCGCGTGTTGTCGCGCAACCAGCAGTTGTTGCGCATGGACTTCGAGGAGGCGCTGGGTTCTGGCGGCGGCTTCGACCGGGTGGCGCTGCGCGCGGCGTTCGAGCGGCGTCTACCGGACTGCGATCTGGTGGTCTGCTCCGATTACGCCAAGGGCACGCTGGTGGATGTTGCCGCGCTGATCCGTGCCGCGCGCGCTGCCGGAAAACCGGTACTCGTCGACCCCAAGGGCACGGACTATGCGCGTTATGCCGGTGCCACGCTGCTTACACCCAACGTGGCCGAGCTCGAAGCCGTGGCCGGCGCCGCGGCGGACGATGCCGATCTGCTGTCGCGCGCCGAGGGTTTGCGCGCGCGGCTCGGTCTGGAGGCGCTGCTGCTGACGCGCAGCGAGAAGGGCATGAGCTTGCTGCGCGCGGCACGGCCGCCCTTGCATCTGCCGGCGGTCGCCCGCGAGGTGTTCGACGTGACCGGCGCCGGCGACACCGTGATCGCGACGCTCGCTGCCGCACTCGCCGCCGGTGTCGACTTGCCCGAAGCCTGCCGTCTGGCGAACCTCGCCGCCGGCATCGTCGTCGGCAAGCTCGGCACGGCGAGCGTCAGCGTGGCCGAGCTGGCCGCCGCCCTGCACGGCCAGAGCGCGGACGAAACCGTGCTCGACGAGGCCGCGTTGTTGGCCCGCGTCGCCAAGGAGCGCGCCAAGGGCCGGCGCATCGTCATGACCAACGGCTGCTTCGACCTGCTGCACGTCGGTCACGTGAAGTATCTCGAAGCGGCGCGTGCGCTCGGCGATCTGCTCATCGTCGCGGTCAATGACGATGACTCGGTGCGCCGCTTGAAGGGACCGACGCGGCCGGTCAATCCCTGCGCCGATCGCATGCGCGTGCTCGCCGGCCTGCGCAGCGTCGATCTCGTGGTGCCGTTCTCCGAGGACACGCCGGCGCGGCTGATTGGCGCCGTGTCACCGGATTTCCTGGTCAAGGGCGGCGACTACCGGCCCGAGCAGATCGCCGGTTTCGACATCGTCACCGCCTACGGCGGCAAGGTCGTCGTGCTCGATTTTCACGACGGTTATTCGACCACCGGCATGCTCGCGCGCGCCCGCGGCTGAACCACCGGAGCCTCCGCCATGGGTCTGGGCGAGCTGTACGCCACCGGCTGCGCGTTTGCCTGGGCGATCGCGGTGATCCTGTTCAAGAAGTCCGGCGAGCATCTGCCGCCGTTCGCGCTGAATCTGGTCAAGACGGCGATGGTGCTGCCGCTGTTCGCGCTGACGATACTCGTCGTGGAAGGGCCGGCGCTGCCGGCGATTCCGCGTGCCGACCTGGGCGTGATCGTGCTCTCGGGTGTGCTCGGCATCGCCGCCGGCGACACCTTGTATTTCCGCGGGCTCAATGCGATCGGCGCCAGCCGCATGGCGGTGGCGCAGGCGCTGTATTCGCCGTTCGTGATCCTGCTGTCGATGGTCTGGCTTGGCGAAAGACTGAGCGCCTGGCAGTTCGCCGGTGTGGGGCTGGTGCTGTCCGGCATCGTGCTGGTGACCTGGCGCGCCGAGCGCGAAGCGGTGGACGCGCGCGCGCTGCGCATCGGCGTGGCCTGGGCGGTGTTCTCGGTGTTCCTGATGGCGCTGGGCGTGGTCATCGCCAAGCCGATGCTGGAGCAGCACAGCTTTCTGTGGGTGGTGACGCTGCGTGTCGCCGCCGGTTTTCTCGGCATGTTCGCGATCGCCGTCGGCCGTCGCCAACTGGCGGCGCTGTGGCGCGCCTATCGCGGCGTCACGCACTGGCCGGCGATCGTCGCCGGCGGCATCACCGGCACCTATCTCTCGATGATGATGTGGCTCGCCGGTTATAAGTACACCCAGGCCTCGATCGCCGCAGTACTCAACGAGCTGGCGGCGGTCTTCATCCTGCCGCTCGCGGTGATCTTCCTGCGGGAGCCGGTACGCGCGCGTCAGGCGGTCGGTGTGTTGCTCGCGCTCGCGGGCGTTGCGCTGGTGGTTGGTCTGTAGCGCGTTCTTGCCGGCCGGGCGCGCGGCGCATGGGTTGGATTTACCAAGCCCGTGGCGCTCCAGGGCAGATTTTCCCATCGAGGGGTCTCGCGCCGCGGCCTATGATGGGTGCGGACTGGCAACCGGAGAACCCCATGGAAGGCAGCAGCCCGCGCTGGGATACGCTGTTTCGCAATGCCCTGGTCTTCGACGGCAGCGGCGCCCCACCGCGCCAACAGGACGTTGCCGTCGCCGGCGGCCGCATCGCTGCGATCGGCCCGGGCCTGGCCGCGACCGACGCGCGCGAGGTGATCGATGCCGCCGGCCGCTGGCTGATGCCGGGCCTGCTCGACATCCATACCCATTTCGATCTGGAAGTCGAGATCGAGCCGCAGTTGCCCGAGGCGGTGCGTCATGGCACGACCACGGTGGTCGTCGCCAACTGCAGCCTCGGGCTCGCCTATGGCGCGCAGCGGCGTGACGGCGCCGACCCCATCGTCGACTGCTTCGCGCGCGTCGAGAACGTGCCCAAGCACGTGCTGCGCAAGGTGGCCGATCGCGTCGACTGGTCGGATTCCGCCGAGTATCTCGCGCACTTGGACCGCCTGCCGCTGGGGCCGAACGTGGTGCCGATGATCCCGCATTCGATGCTGCGCATCGAGGCGATGGGTTTCGACGACTCGATCAGCCGCGACGCCACCGAGGCCGAGCTGCAGAAGATGGAGCAGCTCGTCGACAAGGGTATGCGCGAGGGTTATGTCGGCTTTTCCACCGATGCCCTGCCGTTCCACTATCTCGCCAACCGGCCGAACACGCACAAGACCATCCCGACGCAGTTCGCGCCGTATAGCGAGCTCAAGCGCCTGACCGGCGTGGTGCGCCGCTGGGACCGGGTCTGGCAGGCGACGCCGCCCAAGGACGACAAGCTAGCGATCTTCAGAAACTTTCTGCTGACCTCGGCGCGCCTGCACGGACGCCGGCTCAAGGTCACCGCCGTGGCCGCCATCGACATCACCACCAACCGCTCGATCGTGCGCCTGGGGCGATTGCTGGCGCGCATCCTCAACTCGAAACTGGTGGCGGGGTTGTTCCGCTTCCAGGCACTGGCCGCGCCGTTCAAGATCTGGAGCGACGGCGTGATCACGCCGATCGCCGAGGAGATTCCGGTGCTGCGGCGGCTCAACGAATGCGATCTCGAGGATCGCGAGGGCCGCGCCCGCATCATGAACGATCCTGCCTGGGTCGCGGAATTCGAACGCATGTGGTGGCACGGCAAGCGCGGCTTTTCGCTCGCGCGCCTCAAGCGCTGGCTGCGCTTGGACGACAACGTGCTCACCCGCGAGCTGGGCGACATGACCATCGACCGCTGCCCGGTGCCGGACTGGAGCGGCGAGACCATGCAGGCGGTGTACGAACGCCTGCTGGCGTGGCAGCGCAGCGGGCAGGGCGCGCGCAGCGAGGCCGAAGCCGAGGCCTTCGCCAGCTTCCCGAAACCGATCGAGGACGACTGCGCATTCTTCCTGCACCTGCTACGGCGCTACGACACCGACCTGCGCTGGTGGACGGTCACCGCCAATCGCGACCCGCGACTGACCAAGGAGCTGCTGTTCGATCCGCTGCTGCTGCCGGGCTTCAACGACAGCGGCGCGCACCTGACCAACATGGCCTTCTACGACGGCAATCTGCGCACATTGAAGTTCGCGCAGGCCGACGGTCTCGACCAGGTGGCGCGCGCCGTGCACCGGCTCACGCAGGAGCCGGCGGAGTTCTTCGGTCTGGATGTCGGCAGCATCCGCGTCGGTGCGCAAGCGGATCTGGTGGTGATCGATCCACGCGCGCTGCAAGCCTGGGATCCGGAGCACACCGTCCACTACGTCTATCGCGAAGCCTTCGAGCATCACCAGCTCGTCAACCGTCCGCCGCAGGTCGTCACCCAGGTGATGATCGCCGGCCATCTGGCCTGGCGCGACGGTGCCTATACACCGATGTTTGGCCGCGAACGCTTTGGCCGCGTGCTGCGCCACCGCGATCACGAGTCGGCCGTGCCGGCGCAATTGGCCGCCTGAAGCCTGCACGCGGCGCAACGTCCGCCGCTCCGCAAAATCGGCGCGCTCGTCAGTTGCGCGCCCCGAGCGCGGCGCGTGCGCGCCAGCATGGGCCGTGGCTTACGAACGGACCGCTGCATCGCGCATGCCGAGTCATGACCGCTTCTACCGCGTCGTGGTCGACGCGCTCGCGCACGACCGGCTGACGCTGCCGACGCTTCCGGAGGTCGCGCACAGCATCCGCTGTCTGGTGCGCAACGAGGCGGTCAGCGCGGCGCGGCTGGCGCGCGAGATCCTGCGCGATCCGGCCATCGCCGTGCGCCTGATCCGCGTCGCCAACAGCGCGGCGATGCGCGGCGGTCACCGCGTGGACAGCGTGCAGCAGGCGGTCACCCGCCTGGGCTTCGAGTACACGCGCATGCTCGTCGACGGCCTGGCACTCGAACAGATGTTCCGCGCGCGCGATCGCGAGCTGCACGAGCGGCTGCTGCTGTGCTGGCGCGACAGCGTCGAGGTGGCGGCGCTGGCGCGCGCACTGGCCGAGCAGTGCACGCTGTTGCAGCCGGAGATGGCGATGCTCGCGGGTCTGGTGCATCGCGTCGGTGTGCTGCCGATTGTCAAGCTCGCGCAAGTGCATGCGCACACGATCGACAGCGACCGCGCGCTCGATGAGACCATCGACGCCCTGGCGCCGCGCATCGGCCGCATGATCCTGCAAGCCTGGCATTTCCCGACGGAGTTGGTCGAGGTGCCGGCGCTGTGGCCGGATCTGACGCGCGACCACGACGGCGCGGCCGATTACGCCGACGTCGTCACGGTCGCCGTGCTGCGCCTGCGCGGGGCGCCGGACGCTTATGCACCGGCTTACCGCAAGCTCGATCTCGAAGCCGGGTTCGCGCTCGACGAAAGTGGCCCGCTCGCCGGCAGCTACCGCGACTGTCTGCAGCAGCTGCAGGCGGCGTAGGCGGGCGCTTCAGCGCTTCAGGCTCGCCTCGCGCACCGCCTTGAACTCCGAGCCTTCCTTCCACTGCGGCCAGGCATCGCCGTTGGCCACGCGGCGACCGACCTCGGCGAGCGCCTGCAGGTCCTGCGCCGCACCGTCGAGATTCCAGTCGTCTTTGATCTCGTCGGACGGCTTGTGGTAGTCGTTGGCGTTGTATTCGAGGCGTTTTTTCAGACCATGGCCGGGCTCGTGGCCGATCATGTCGCCGCCGGCATCGGCGTATAGCGCCGGCACGCCGACCTTGGCGAATTCGAACTGGTCGGAGCGGTAGTAGAACCCTTTCTCCGGTTCCTCGTCCGGCGCGACGACGCGATTCTGTTCGGCGAGTACGGCCGCGAGCACGTCCTCCAGCGTGTTCTGGCCGTAGCCGATGATCTGGATGTCCCGCGTCGGACCCCAGGGGTTGAGCACGTCGAGATTGATCATCGCCAGCGTCTTTTCCAGCGGGTACAGCGGGTTCGTCGCATAGTGCTTGGCGCCGAGCAGGCCCTGCTCTTCGGCGGTGACCAACATGAACAGCGTGGAGCGCTTGGGCGGTGACTGCTTGAGCGCGCGCGCGATCTCGAGCACGCCGGCGACGCCGGTGGCGTTGTCCAGGGCACCGTTGTAGATCGGATCGCCGTCGAGCTCCGGGTTGGTGCCTAGATGGTCCCAGTGCGCCGAGTAGACGATCCACTCGTCCGGCTTCTCGGTGCCGGGCAGCGCGGCGACGACGTTGTGCGACTCGACCTCGCGCACCCGATTGCGGATCGTGAAGCTGGCCTTGGCCTTGAGCGGCACCGGTTCGAAGTCCTTGCGCACCGCGGCTTGCTTGAGGGCCGAGAAGTCCAGTCCGAGGCTGGCGAACAGTTCCCGCGCTTTGTCGTTGCTGATCCAGGCCTGCACCGGCACCTTGCCCATGTTCTGGTCGCTCGTTGCCAGCGTGAACTGCTCGCCGGTCCAACTGTTCTCGACGACCGCCCACGGATATCCGGCGGGGCCGGTCTCGTGGATGATCAGTGCCGCCGCGGCGCCGACCCGGGCCGCGATCTCGTACTTGTAGGTCCAGCGGCCGTAGTAGGTCATGGCCTTGCCACGGAACATCGTCGGGTCGAGCTGCGATGGATCGTCGGGATCGGGCACGGCCGGGTCGTTGATCAGCATGACGATGGTCTTGCCCTTCACATCAACGTCCTTGTAGTCGTCCCAGCCGTACTCGGGCGCTATCACGCCGTAGCCGACGAACACCAGTTCGCTGTCCTGGACGTCGACCTTGGGCACGATGCGTTGCGTGACCGCGGTGAAGTCGCGGCCAGGCTGCATCTCGATGGTCTTGCCGCCGACGCTGAGCTGCAGGCTCGCGTCACCGTCAATGCCGACCAGCGGCACTTTTTGCACATAGCTGCCGTCGGGATTCCCGGGCACAAGGCCCATGGCCTTGAACTGCTCGGTCAAGTAGGCCACGGTCTTTTCCTCGCCGACCGTGCCCGGCAGCCGGCCGGCGAACTCGTCCGACGAGAGCACGCGCACGTGTGCCATCAGACGTTCGGCGCTGATCCGGGCCGGCGTCACCGCGGCCGATTCGGAGGCCTTCTCGGCCGACGCGACGGGTTTGGTGTCTTTGCAGCCCGTCGCGATGAGCATGGCGCTGGCGAGCGAGGCGCTCAGTAGGGTCCGTGTCCGCATGTTCGTGTCCAGTCGTTCGGGATCAGTCAGGGTTCAGGCGCCCAGCCAGCGCTGCAGCCAGGTGCGCACGGTGTCGTGCCATTGCACGCTGTTCTGCGGCTTGAGCACCCAGTGGTTCTCGTCGGGGAAGACCAGGAGCTGGCTCGCGATGCCGCGGCGCTGCAGCGCGGTGAAGGTGGCGATGCCCTGGTCGAGTGGAACGCGGTAATCCTTGGCGCCGTGGATCACCAGCATCGGGGTCTTCCACTGGGTCACGTGCGCGGCAGGATTGTGTTTCTCGTGCGTTTCGGGGCTTGCGAAGTACGGGCCGCCGTGCTCCCATTCGTCGAACCATAGCTCCTCGGTCGTGTAGTACATGCTGCGGTTGTCGAAAATGCCGCAGTGGTTGACCAGCGCCTTGAACGCATCCGGCCAGTTGCCGGCGATCCAGTTGATCATGTAGCCGCCATAGCTCGCGCCCAGCGCGGCCGCGCGCTCGCCGTCGAGAAAGTCGTAGGTCTTGAGCGCATGCGCCCAGCCCTTCTGCAGATCGACCAGCGGTTTGCCGCCCCAGTCGCCGCGGATCGAGTCGGTGAAGGCCTGGCCGTAACCGGTGGAGCCGTGGAAGTCGATGAACACGACCGCATAGCCCCAGCCGGAATACACCGCCGGGTTCCAGCGGTAATGCCAGTCGTTGCCCATGCTGCCCTGCGGGCCGCCGTGGATGATGAAGACGACCGGGTACTTCTTGCCCTTGCGGTAGTTCCACGGTTTGACGACGTAGCCGTAGACGGTTTCGTCGTTCCAGCCGGGAAAGGCGAACTGCTCGTAGTCGCCGAAACGGATTTGGGCGAGCCGCTCGGCGTTGTGCCGTGTGAGCTGCTCGGGCTCACCGCCGCCGCGCGCGATGCGGTACAGATGCACCGGATGCGTCAGCGTGTCGAAGCCGTAGACGATGTGGTCGGCGCCGACCGAAAAGCCGGCGACGTGCCCGGGCCCGGTCAGGGCGCTGACCGCCCCCGTGGCGACGTCGATCGCGAACAGCCGATGGTTGCCGAGGTCGTCGCTGCTCGTGTACAGCGTCTTGCCATCCGCAGAGAACTGCAAGGCGCCGGCGGAGCGGTCCCAGTCCGGGGCGACTTCGCGGGTCTCGCCGGTTTTGAGGTCGCGTAGCAGGATCGCCAGGCGGTCGGCCTCGTAGCCGGGCCGGCGCATCGCGCGCCAGGCGAGATACCGGCCGTCCGGCGAGAACACCGGGCCGATGTCCACGGCCTCGTTCGGCGCGGTGAGATTCTTCGGCGGCTGGCTGCCGTCGGCCGGCACCCACCACAGATCGAGGTTGGTGCTCCAGGCTTCGCTGCGGCCGGCGATGCGCGCAGTGAACACCAGCGTCTTGCCGTCCGGCGAGAAGGTGTATTCCGAGGCATCGCCGAAGGGCTTGGTGGGCACGTCGCCGTCGATGCCGCGGCTGACGTGGACCGGGTCACGGGCGCGGCCGTCGTCGCCGAGCGTCAGCGTGAACAACTGCGCGCGCGCGCCATCCTTCCAGCTGTCCCAATGGCGGACGAACAGCTTGTCGAAGCTCATGCCGCTGGCCTTTTGCTTGGCGCGCGCCTCCAGTCGCTGCTTGGTGCAGTCGAGGTCGGCACAGTCGGGAAACACGTCCAGCGACACCGCGATGCGCCGCCCGTCCGGTGACAGCGCGTAGTTGTTGACGGCAAGGGGCAGCTCGGTCACCGGTGAGGCATCGCCGCCGGCCACGAGGTCGAGCCTCCAGATCTGCGCGCTGCCGCTGCGGGTGGAGAGAAAGTACAGCCAGCGTCCGTCGGCGGACCAGCGCGGTTCACTGTGGTTGCCCTCGGCCCGGGTCAGCGGGCGCGGCGCCGCGCTGCCGTCGCTGGGCACCAGCCACAGGTCGAGCACGCCCTTGTCGTTGTCCCAGTCGGTGCGCCGCAGGGTGTAGGCGACGTAGCGGCCGTCCGGCGAGAGCTGCGGATCCGAGACCCGTTCCAGGCGCACGAGGTCATCGGCCGAGAAGGCGCGCAGTCCTTGTGGCGTCGAGGGGGTGGTGGACATGGCGGTGGTGGCAACGAGCGCGAGCGCAAGGCCCGCGAGGGACGGTCGGATCAACGTCGGGCTCCTCACAACGAAGGCGGCATGGTAGCCGCATCGCGGCCGCGCGCGGCTGAGGGAAATCCCGCAGGGAAAGCCAGACGCCCCGCATCGCGGGGCGTCTGGGTCCGGCTCAGATGCGCGCCAAGGCCGCGTTGCGTCGACGCAGGGACCAGGCGGCCAGAAGCATGGCCAGCAGCGGCATGCCTAGTGCACCGCCGAAGCGACCGGCGTCGGGCGTCGCAGGCGCGCCACCACCCGGGGTGCCGCCGCCCTCGCTGCTGCCGTCGGCGGTCGCGCAGACCTCGTTGCCGACGACGCGATAACCGCTCACCGCAGCGGCCGAATCGACGGTCAGGCCCGCGCCGTTGACGGGGTTGGTGGTCTGGCGGATGGAGGCGGCGATGCCCGTCAGCGCCTGGCCGGTCTGGATGCCGAGCACCGACTTGTCGAGCACCAGCGTGATCGTGCCGTCAGCGGCGAACCCGCTTGCGGCATCCAGGGTGCCCAGCTCCTCGAACAGACCCACGCCGCCAACGGCCGGGATGGTGCCGATGGTCGATTCGGTGGAATCGCGCAGGCCGTAGATGAAGCGCGGCGTGCCCTGGACCGTGTCCATCGCGACGAAGTAGTTGTTGTCCTCGCCGTCGATCTTGAAGTAGGCATACCAGCGGTAACCCGGGATCGGTTGGGGGGCGAGGTTGTCGACCTTGATCGTGAAGACGAGCTTGCCCGGGGTCTCGCGCGGTTCGGCGATCCACAGCTGGCGCAGATCGTCCTGGCCGGTGGGGGTGCCGTTGCCGGTCTGGCCGGGCGGGCTCGTGGCCTGCGTGAGGCCCGGCAGTAGGCAGCTACGCTCGTCGGACGGCGGCGGCAGCCCTGCATCGAGCAGCACGGTCAGCGGTCGTCCGAACATCGACTGGACGGCGGCGACGGCGGCAGGCGCGCCGGCCGGCGAGGGTGCGTAGTCCAGCACCGTGGCGTCGTTGCCGACCAGCACGCGGATGTTGTGCACCGGGCTGCCGACGGCGGGATAGCCGATCGCGCTGTGCGGCACGAAGAAGCGGACGAGATCGCCGTCGCGCTCGGCGCTCGATGCCACTGCGGTGTTGCCTGGGCCGGCCTCGGGGATGCTCACGCCGTCGGCATCGGCGAGGATCGCGGTGACGAAGGGAACGCCAGCGACGTTGTAGTAAAGGCTGTAGACCAGCGCCGGCGAGGCAGCAAAGCCGTCGCCGGCGGCGACGCGAAGCTGCCAGGCAAAGCCGGGCTGACCGCCGGCGCCGACCGTTTCGGTCACGGTCAGCGCCACGGCATCGGCGGCGGCATCGGGAAGCAGCGGATCCTCGTCGCCGTCGATCACCGGGGTCTCACCGCCCGCGCTCGGGTTGCCGGCCTTGGGCACGCCCAGGGCCTCCAGCGCCGCCGGGATGTCGAGCAAACCGTTGCCGTAACCCACATGGATGGTCGCACCCGACACTTCGGGATCGGGTTCGTAGCCGGTGCCGACCTTGCGTGCCGTGCGCCGGATCAGCGTTTCGAGTTCGGCCGGGGTGAGTTCCGGGCGCGCCTGCAAGAGAAGCCCGAGGGCGCCGGTCACGTGTGGGCTCGCCATCGAGGTGCCGGTGATGGTGCCGTACCAGGGCGCCCAGTCGGTTTCCGCGGCGTTGTCATCGCCACCAACGCAGATCGCCTGCGTCGGCCCGGTCTGCAGGCAGGTGGAGGTGATCAGAGTGCCGGGCGCGGCGATCTCCGGGTAGGTGTGCGGATCGCCGGCCCGGCCGCGGCTCGACGAGGTGTTGAGTGGGCCGTCACGGCGGCCGCTGCCTTTGTCGTCGTAGTTGGCGACGCAGATCACGCCAGGCGTCGGATCCTTGCAGAACGAGGAGGTGCGGTCCGCGCTGCCGTCGCCGCCATCGTTGCCCGCCGCGAACACCATGGCGATGTTTTTCTCCTGCACGATCGCCTTGATGAGGCAGGAGCTGGTCGAGGCCGGGTCGTAGGGCGTGCCGGGCTCGATGTCGCCATAGGAATTGTTCACCGCGCGCAGCGGCGGATCGAAGCTGTCGGCATTGTCGAGGATGTGCTGATAGGCATTGACGGCGGACAACACCAGCAGGCCGAGGCCATTGCCCCAGTGGATGATCGAGGCCTCCGGCGCCACGCCGGCGTAGGTGCCGCGAATCGCGGGCGCGGCGGCATCCGATGGGTAGCCGCCGTCCGAGGCGACGCCGCTACCGGCCACCGTGCCGGTGACGTGGGTGCCGTGGCCGCCGCCTGGGGCTTCGCTGTCGGCCTCGCCGACATCTACATAGCTCGGCGCGACACCCGTTACGAAGTCGACGAGCCGGAAGTTGTGCAGGATGCGGCCGGCGAAGTCCGGATGGCTGCCGAGCAGGCCGCCATCGATGACGCCGAGGGTGATGCCGCGGCCGGTCAGCGCCCGGCCTTCGCGGTCCAGATACGGTCCGCCGGATACCGCCTCCTGCGCCACGCGCACGCCCGTCGCCCAGGGGCCGGTATCACCGAAGTAGCGCAGGGGACGGTTGTGCTCGATGCGGGCCACCAACGGACTGTCCAGCAGCCGCGGGAAGGCGGAGGCCGGGCCGCGCGCGAACACCGAGCGGGCGTGGCGGCGGAAGTCGGCGACGCGGGTCAGGCCCAGGCTGGCCAGCAGGGCGTCGTGCTGCTTGTGGGTGCCGGCCTGGAACTGCACGAAGGCGCCGTAGAGCGCATCCGGGGCGAGGGCCGCGAGGTCACGGACGACGCCGGCGTCCATGGTCGCCGCAGCCGTGGACGCCTCGCCGATCGCGCAGGGATCGGCGGGCGCGCCACCTTCCCCCTGCACGAAGCCGATGGTCAGCGTCGTGGTCGCACCGGCGACGGCAAAGGGCACGATGTCCACGCGGATCGCGTCCGGCAGGTCGGCGAGCGGGATTTGCGCGACCTCGTCGGCGGAGGCGGTGGCCCCGGCGCCCAGTCTTGCGCCGGTTGCGGCGTCGCGCACGTACAGATCGAGATCATCGGCGCCGCTCGGTGATTCGGTGTCGAGCTGGAAGCGGATGGCGAGGTTGGGGTTGGCCTGCCGGAACGAGGCGGGCAGGTCCAGCGTCAGATCGAAATGGTCACAGACCGCGCCCTCGCCGTCGCAGACCGGCTCGCCGGTGGCGGCGCCGCTGGGATTGGACACGAGGTAAGGGCCGCCCTGGGCGACGATGGGGTCGCTGGTCGGCGTCAGGGTGCCGGAGGCGGGTTCGGTCGCGCCGGCGAGGCTGGCGTGCGCGCCGAGTAGTCCGGCGAGAACCGGCGCGCCAAGGCGATGAAGGATCGGCATGATCGACTTCCTCGATGCTTACGCGATGTAGGAAATCACGGATACGCGGATTCTAGGGAATCCGATGCGCGGTCGGCCTGAGGACAAATCCCGCATCGGGATGGGCGCGGCCCCGCGAGCCTCTATACTCGCCGGTTTCACCCGCCTGTCGTCGAGCGCGCCGTGAACAAGCCCCCTGCCGCCGAGCTGTTCGGTCATCCTCGCGGTCTTTACGTCTGCTTCTTCACCGAGATGTGGGAGCGCTTTTCCTTCTACGGTATGAAGGCGCTGCTGTTCCTGTATCTGACCAAGTACCACTTGTTCGGCGACGCGCCGAGCTACGACCTGCTCGGGGCCTATGGCGGCCTGGTCTACGCCGCGCCGGTGATCGGCGGCATGATCGCGGACCGCTATCTGGGCATGCGCAAGGCGGTAGTCCTGGGCGCAGTCCTGCTGTGCCTCGGGCATTTCGGGATGGCCTTCGAAGGGGAGCAGGCACGCTTTGTCGACGGCGGCGTCGTGCAGGACACCCGTGCGCTACAGGTGTTCTACCTGTCGCTGGCGCTGATCGTCACCGGCGTCGGCTTTCTCAAGCCGAACATCTCCAGCCTGGTCGGCAAGCTCTACGCCGACGATGATCCGCGCCGCGATTCGGGCTTCACGCTGTTCGTCGCCGGTATCAATCTCGGCGCGCTGTTCGCGAGCCTGGTCTGCGGCTATCTGGGCGAGACCTACGGCTGGAAGTACGGCTTCGGCGCCGCCGGCATCGGCATGCTGCTGGGTTTGGTGGTGTTCATCGCCGGCCAGAAGCATCTGCACGGTCACGCCGAGCCGCGCGATCCGGCCTGGCTGCGCGAGAAGCTGCTAGGTCCTCTGAACCGCGAATGGGGGATCTACCTCGGCGCCTTCGCAGGCGCGCTGGCGATCTGGCAACTGATTCAGCGGACCTGGACGGTCCATGGGGCGATGCACCTCGTGTTCGCCGCGTTCGTCGTCTGGTTCGCGTGGTTCTTGCTCAAGCAGTGCAGCGCCGCCGAGCGCGCGCGCATGCTGTCGCTGGTGGCGCTGATTCTGTGTGCCCTGGTGTTCTACACGCTCTACGAGCAGACCTATGGCTCCTGGGTCGCGTTCACCGACCGTCTGCTCGACAAGAACCTGCTCGGCCTGCAGATGACCGCCGGCTCGCTGACCTTTCTCGGTGCGTTATTCATCGTCGGCTTGTCGCCGCTGTTCGCCTGGCTGTGGCCGTGGCTGGCCAGACGCGGACTCAATCCGAGCACGCCGGTCAAAAGCGCGATCGGCCTGCTGTTCGCGGGTCTGGCCTTTGTGCCGATGCTCGCCGCGGCGCGGATCGGCGTCGACGGCGTGCTGGCCTCGGTGTGGTGGCTGGCGCTGGCTTACTTGCTGCTGGAGATTGGCGAGGTCTGTCTGTACCCGATCGGCCTGTCGGCGGTCAGCGAGCTGTCGGTCAAGCGCGTCGTCAGCGTGATGATGGGCGCGTGGTTTCTCGCCACCGCCTACTCGGAAGTGTTGGCGGCGGCCTTCGGCAAGCTGTCGGCGATCGAGCTCGCCGACGGCGAGGCGCTGGACCTGGTCGCCGCGTCGGCGAAGTACGCCGAGCTGTTCTGGCTACTGTTCTTCGTCGGTGTGGGCGCGTCAGCATTGACGCTGATCGCAACGCCGTTGATCCGCCGCGGCATGCAGGCCGCCGATCCGCAGCGCTGAGCGCTTCAGCCGCGGCGGCGGCGCAGCAGTCCGAAGCCGAGCAGCGCGCCGAGCAGCGGCAGGCCGAGGTTGCCGCCGCCCGAGCCACCCGACGCTGGGGCAGTCGGCGTCGGCGTGGGACTGGGTGTCGGTGTCGGCGTCGCGTTCGGATTCTTGCCGGCGACCTGACGCTGACCGGTGTTGGCCGGGTCGAGCCAGACTTTGAGCTGACCACTGGCCTGCGGTTTGGCCAGCCATTGACGATCCAGCCGTGCGTAGAAATCCGGAGCGTCCAGGTTGTTGCAGGACGCGGAACCGCCGGACAGCACGCCGACGATCTGGCGGTTCTGATTCCACAGCCCGGAACCGGAAGAACCTTGCTCGGTCGTGCCCTGGTTCCAGGTGACGCGCCAGGCCGGGATGCTGGGGCCGTTGGCCTCGATCGTGACGAAGTCCGCCGTCAACGCCCGGACGTATTCGCTGATCTTCTTGGCATCGCCCGAGGGGTGGTGAATACTCACGCCCGAACTGCCACCGGTGCCGCTGGCGTCCCAGCCGGCGTAGTAGACGTTGAACGCGGCGCTGGGCGGCTGCCGGAGCTCCAGCAGGGTCATATCCGTGTCCGGGTCGCGGGCGCGCAGCAGGGTCCCGGTCTGGTTCTGGTTATCGGGGGCGTCGAGGCGATTGCAGCCGCTGTTCTGGAAGTTCCAGTAGACGACCACGCCGCCGGCGTTGTCCGAGCGGATGCCGCAGTGATCGGCCGTGAGGATGTAGGGCGTGTCGTCCTGTGCGAGGTTGTTGATCAGGGTGCCGCTGCAGACGCCGACGAAGGCACCGGTCGGGATCTGCAGTTTGACCGTCGCGCGGATCTCGTCGCGCCAAGCGTTGCCCAGCGGGCAGGCGGTGTCGATGTTGCAGCTACCGGAGTCGCCCCGATCGCGGGCGTTCTTGAAGGCATGGCCGATGCTCGCGAGCGCGAGCTCGACCTGCGCGCGCTCTGCGGCATCTACCTGCAGTTCGATCACCGCGATGTCGCCGGGGACGGTCGCCGTCCACAGCTCCGGGATGCCGTTGTGTGCGGCGCCGAGATAGGGGCCCTGGACCGTGCGCCCCTGGGCGTCGTAGATCCACAGTCTGGCGCTCGACGGCAAGAAGAATCGATCGAAGCGCATCAAAAGCGCCCGGGCCTGGGCCGAAAACACGCGTGCGCGCCAGCGTGCGATCCCCGGCGCCGCCTCGTCCCAGACGCCGCCGTCGAGCGTCACCGGCAAATCGACGGTCACGGCGAAGATCGCAGGACCCGCGCCTTTGCGTGCCGGCGCCTGCGCGATGGCCTTGGCGACGGCCGCGGGCGGCGCCGCATGCAGCGGCACGGCGTCGAGATCGGCGAGTTCGGGCGTGAGCGCGGCGCATGCGCCGGACAGCCACAGTAGGGACAGGGCGAGCAGTAGACGGCGCATACACAGGCTCCGAATGAACCGAGGTGCAGTCTAGGGCGCGGGCGTACGAACGAGTGTGCGCCGTGTCTCGCGGCCGTATTGCCGACGGACGAGAAGCGGCATTATGCCGCGCGGCAGCGGGGCGCAAAGATGCGCCGGTTCTGGAAGGGCACGGCGCTCCCTTGAATGCCGTCGTGCCCGCCAAAATCCGGGTCTACCGGACTCTCTGCACGTCTACACCGGTCCGCGGTCCTGCACGAGCCGCGCCCGCGTTCAGACGGCGTCCGGCGGCGCTGCAGGGCCCACGAGGTGCACCGTGCGGCCGTCGGCCAGGCGCAGCGCATCATTGGCGTGACCGAGTTGCAGCACCAGGCTGGCGAGACTGCCGGCGCCCTCTGCATCGACGACGGCATCGACGATTTCACCGACGCTGGCACCATCGGCGCTGCGGACCTCGCTGCCGGGCGCCGGCGGGGATCCCTGCATACGCGCCACGAACAGACGACGCTTGACCTGGCCAAGATAATGGACGCGCGCGATGATCTCCTGGCCGGTGTAGCAGCCCTTGTCGAAGCCGATGCCGCCGAGCCGGTCGAGATTGGCGGTCTGCGGGATGAAATGATCCGCGGTGGCGGGGTAGACCGTGGGTACGCCGGCTTCGATGTCGGCGCGACGCCAGTGTGTGTAGTCCTGCAGCGGGCCGACGGCGGCGAGCAGAGGCGCCAGCGCCTCGGACGTGCCGTGGATGCTGTAGCGGGCCAGCGCGCCGAGACGGCGCACGATGGTGATGCCGCGCGGCGCATCGTGGGTACAGTCGAGCGGCGCATCCGGAACCGGCAGGCCCAGCGCGGCGAGTCGCGCGGCCGCATCGGCACCGATGAGACCGAATGCGCAAAGGCCGCCGTCCTCTTCGATCGTCACCTTGGCGCGCAGCACGAACATGCGCAGGCGCTTACAGGTCGGCGCGGCGATGTCGCGATGCAGTTCGAGCACGATGGCATCGTCGCGGCGCATGAGGTGCAGCACGGCGAGCATGCGGCCCTTGGCGCTGTTGTAGCTGCTGATCTGCGCGCGCATGTCGTCGAGCAGTCGCAGGTCGCTGCTCAGTTGTCCTTGCAGGAAGGACGTGCCGTCGGCGCCGCGCACCGTGGCATAGACGAGCTCATCGAGCTGTGCGGGAATACAGTCTTTCATTGCTGCAAGCGCACAAAGTTTGCCAAACTATTAAGGCTAAGCCAGACCCGACGTCAGCACATTTCCATCTCATGGCGATGTCCCCGGATTCCAGCGTCCAGCCCCCGTCACCGCAAACGGAGCCGCGTGCGCTCCCGCTCGCGGCGCTGTTGCGGCAGCAGCCGGCACGGCAGCCGGCGATCCCGGAGATCGGTGGACGCACCGACGGGCCGGAGCCGACACGCTACGGAGACTGGGAGAAAAACGGCCGCTGCATCGATTTTTGACGCAGCGCCTCGCGCCCGTACCGCATCCCCCTCACGTCCCGACGCAACACCCCAGGGAGCCGGAATGACCACCAAATCGCCTGCGGACAGTCGACCGCTGTCGCCGTTCATGCTCGGATCGTACTACCGGTTCCAGTGGACCTCGGTACTGTCCTTCGCGCATCGCCTCACCGGCCTTGGCCTGAGCCTGGGGTCGGCGCTGCTGGCAGTGTGGCTGATCGCGCTGGCCGGCGGCCCGCAGTGGTACGGCGCCGTCGCCGCGCATGTGCAGGCCTGGTACGGCCAGGTCCTGCTGTTCGCATGGACCTTTGCGCTGATGTACCACCTGTGCAACGGCATCCGCCATCTGTTCTGGGACATCGGTCGCGGCTTCGAGTTGAAGACTGCCCAGTACTCCGGCTATGCCGTCGTCGTGGTGTCGCTGCTGCTGACCGCCGCCGCCTGGGCGCTGGCCTGCTTCCGCTAAAAAGGGGACGATCATGAGTCTGCGTTCTCCGCTGTCCCGCGCACGTGGTCTGGGTTCCGCCAAGCACGGCGTGCATCACTTCTGGGTCCAGCGCGTCAGCGCCGTGGCGCTGATTCCGCTGGCGCTGTGGTTCGTCTTCTCCGTGGCGCTGCTCGCAGCCAAGGGCGGAAGCTTTGATGCGGTGCGCTACTGGGCCTCGTATCCGTCAGTGGCCGTGACCTTGGTGTTGTTCCTCGCGGCCGCGGCCTATCACTCGGCGCTCGGGGTGCAGGTGGTCATCGAGGACTACGTCGCCGGCGAGGGCTGGAAGATCGCCCTGCTCGTATTCTCGAAGTTCACGCACCTTTTGATCGCCGTCGCCGGCATTTTCGCCGTGCTCAAGCTCGCGCTCGCCTGACCCGACTCGGATAAACCATGGCTTACGACATCGTTCATCACGAATACGACGCGATCGTGGTCGGCGCCGGCGGCGCCGGTCTGCGGGCCACGCTGGGTCTGGCCGAGGCCGGGCTGAAGACCGCGAACGTCACCAAGCTGTTCCCCACGCGCTCGCACACGGTGGCCGCGCAGGGCGGCATCTCCGCCGCGCTCGGCAATATGGGCCGCGACGACTGGCGCTGGCATTTCTACGACACGGTGAAGGGCTCGGACTGGCTCGGCGATCAGGATGCGATCCAGTACATGACGCGCGAGGCCATCCCGGCGATCATCGAGCTGGAACACTACGGCGTGCCGTTTTCGCGCACGCCCGAAGGCAAGATCTACCAGCGTCCGTTCGGCGGCATGACCACCGAATTCGGCAAGGGTCCGCCGGCACAGCGCACCTGTGCCGCCGCCGACCGCACCGGCCACGCGATGCTGCACACGCTCTACCAGCAGTCGCTCAAGTGCAAGGCGCAGTTCTTCATCGAGTATTTCGCGCTCGATTTGTTGATGGACGACGACGGTTCCTGCAAAGGCGTGCTCGCCTGGGATCTCGCGACCGGCCAGTTGCATCGCTTCCGCGCGCACATGGTCATACTCGCCACCGGTGGCTATGGCCGTGCGTACTTCTCGGCCACCTCGGCTCATACTTGCACCGGTGACGGCGGCGGCATGGTGCTGCGCGCCGGCCTGCCGCTGCAGGATCTGGAGTTCGTGCAGTTCCATCCCACCGGCATCTACGGCTCGGGCTGCCTGATCACCGAAGGGGCGCGCGGCGAGGGCGGTTATCTCACCAACGGCAAGGGCGAGCGCTTCATGGAGCGCTACGCCCCCAGCGTCAAGGATCTGGCGCCGCGCGACATGGTTTCGCGAGCGATGGCCACCGAGATCCGCGAAGGCCGCGGCGTCGGTCCCGAGGCGGATCACATCCACCTGCATCTGGAGCATCTCGGCCCGGAGGTCTTGCATACGCGCCTGCCGGGCATTTCCGAGTCGGCCAAGATCTTCGCCGGCGTCGACGTCACCAAGGAGCCGATCCCGGTGGTGCCGACGGTGCACTACAACATGGGCGGCATCCCGACGCTGTGGACCGGCGAGGTGGTCACGCTCAAGAACGGCAATCCGGACAGCGTCGTGCCGGGCCTGATGGCGGTCGGCGAGGCGGCCTGCGTTTCGGTGCACGGCGCCAACCGCCTCGGCTCCAATTCTTTGCTCGACCTCGTGGTCTTCGGCCGCGCCGCGGCGATCCGTGCCGCCCAACTGGTCAAGCCGGGTCAGCCGCACAAGAAGATTTCCACTACTTCCGAGGACAGGGCGCTCGCGCGACTCGACCGATTCCGTCATGCCAAGGGCGGATCGCCGACGGCGAAGATCCGCCTCGATATGCAAAAGACCATGCAAAAGCACTGCGCGGTGTTCCGCGACGGTCCGCTGATGCAGGAGGGCATCGTCAAGCTCAAAGAGATCATCCGGGGTTTTCGCGACGATCTCGCCGTCGCCGACCGCTCGATGATCTGGAACTCCGACCTTGCCGAGACGCTTGAGCTGGACAACCTGCTCGGCCAGGCGCTGCTCACCATCGTCTGCGCCGAGAACCGCAAGGAATCGCGCGGCGCCCATGCGCGCGACGACATCAAGGAGCGCGACGACACGCACTGGCTCAAGCACACCATCGCCTGGCGCGTCGGTGACGAGGACGTGAAGATCGACTATCGCCCGGTGCACCTGCAGCCGCTGGACGACGAGGTCGAGCACATCCCGCCGGTCGCACGCAAATACTGATTGAAGACGGGAATCGGCAATGGGGGTTCGGAAAACGTCGCAGACGCACCTGCTCCCACGATCCTCGGTTCCCAGTTCCCGATTCCCGGAGTAAGCCATGGCCCAATTCACGCTCCCGCAGAACTCCAAGATCGACAAGAAGGCCGGCAAGACCTACAAGGCCCCGGCCGGCGCCAAGCAGGTCAAGACTTTCAAGGTCTACCGCTACGATCCGGACAGCGGCGCCAATCCGCGCATGGACACCTACGAGGTGGACATGTCGAGCTGCGGGCCGATGGTTCTCGACGCGCTGATCAAGATCAAAAACGAGATCGACGCGACGCTGACCTTCCGCCGCTCCTGTCGCGAGGGCATTTGCGGCTCCTGCGCGATGAACATCGACGGCACCAACACGCTGGCCTGCATCAAGCCCTGCGACGAGATCAAGGGCGAGGCGACGATCTATCCGCTGCCGCACATGCCGGTGATCAAGGACTTGGTACCGGATCTGACGCACTTTTACGCCCAGCTCGCCTCGATCGAACCCTGGCTCAAGACCGACTCGCCGGCGCCGACGCGCGAGCGCCTGCAGTCCGAGTCCGACCGCGCCAAGCTCGATGGGCTTTACGAGTGCATCCTCTGCGCCTGCTGCTCGACCTCGTGCCCGAGCTACTGGTGGAATGGCGACCGCTACCTTGGACCGGCGATCCTGCTGCAGGCCTACCGCTGGCTGGTCGACTCGCGCGACGAGGCCACCGGCGAGCGTCTGGATGCGCTCGAGGATCCGTTCAAGCTCTACCGCTGCCACACGATCATGAACTGCGCCAAGACCTGCCCCAAGGGTCTGAACCCGGCCAAGGCGATCGCCGGCATCAAGCAGATGATGGTCGAGCGCACGGTCTGAGTTGCGGTTTCGAGTTCGGCGTTTCCAGTTTCCGGTAGAGGCGAAAAGACACTGCATGGCGGCTTGTCCACCGGAACCTGGGAACGCGCGACTGGAAACAGCGATGTCCTCCGATGGACGGCTGCGCTGGCTCCTGCGCCGGGGCATGAAAGAGCTGGACGTGCTGATGGAGCGTTATCACGCGCAGTGCTACGGTGCCGCTGCGCCGGCGGAGCGAGCAGCCTTCCTGCAGCTGCTGACGCAGGCCGAGGATCCCGACATCTGGGCCTGGGTCATGGGCTACGCCACACCGCCGCCCGAATTCGTCGGCATCGTCGAAGCCTTGCGCGTCCACCGCTGATGCAGACCATCGATCTGTCGCTGCGCCCATCGATGCGGGCGCTGCGCGCAGTCTTCGTCCTGCACCTGTGCTGCCTGGGCCTTCTGGTTTGGGCGCAGCCGCCGACGCTGCCCTTGCTCGTGTTCGCCGCCGCGGTGGCCGGCTCGTGGCTATGGGTACGCCGCCATCCGGCGTTGGGATTCGGTCCGCGCGCGCTCGTGCGACTGGTCGCGCACGCCGACGGCGGCTTCAGCCTGTATCAAGCCGACGGCACTCGGCGGCAGGGGCGGCTGCTCGACGATGCCATCGTGCGTGGGCCGTGGCTCGTACTGCGGTTTGCTGCCGACGACGGCGCGCGCTCCGTGCGGTTGATCGGCGGCGATGAGCTGTCTGCGGACAACCTGCGTCGGCTGCGCGCCTGGCTGTCCGCGCCGACCGCGGCGGGCTGAGCCGTGGTCTCTTACGCCCGCCCTGGCAGTATGCTCGACCGTGCTTCGGGTAGCGGATCCGGATAATCCAGCGTGTAGTGCAGGCCGCGGCTCTCGCGGCGCGACAGCGCCGAGCGCACGATCAAGTCGGCGACGGTCACCAGATTGCGCAGTTCCACCAGGTCCGCGCTGATGCGGTAGTTTCCGTAGAACTCCTGGATCTCCTGCTGCAACAGCTCGACACGGTGGCGCGCGCGCGTAAGGCGCTTGGTGGTCCGCACGATGCCGACGTAATCCCACATGAAGGTGCGCAGCTCCAGCCAGTTGTGCGAGACCACGACGTCCTCGTCCGAATCGCGCACGCGGCTTTCGTCCCAGGGCCGCAGCGCTGCGGGGGCGCGCCGCCCGGGCAGCGTGGCGATCAGCTCCTGTGCCGCGGCCTCGGCGAAGACCAGACATTCGAGCAGCGAGTTCGAGGCCAGTCGGTTGGCGCCGTGCAAGCCGGTGCAGGCGACTTCGCCGATCGCATACAGACCCGCGATGTCGGTGCGCGCGGCGAGGTCGGTGACGACGCCGCCGCAAGTGAAATGCGCCGACGGCACGACCGGGATCGGCTCACGCGTGATGTCGATGCCGAGCTCGAGGCAGCGCGCGTGGATGCTGGGGAAGTGGCTGCGGATGAAGTCCGCCGGCTTGTGGGTGATGTCGAGCAGCACGTACTTGATGCCCAGGCGCTTCATCTCGTAGTCGATGGCACGGGCGACGATGTCGCGCGGTGCGAGTTCGGCGCGCGCGTCGAACCGCGGCATGAAACGCTCGCCCGCTGTGCCGTCGGCCTCGGGCAGGCGCAGCACCGCGCCTTCTCCGCGCAAGGCCTCGCTGATCAAAAAATTGCGAGCTTCGGGGTGATACAGGCAGGTGGGATGGAACTGCATGAATTCCATGTTGGCGATGCGGCAGCCGGCACGCCAGGCCATGGCGATGCCGTCGCCGGAGGCGCCGTGCGGGTTGCTCGAATACAGGTAGACCTGGTTGGCGCCACCGGTGGCGAGCACCACCGCACGTGCCGCGACCGCCTCGACGCTGCCGTGGTCGAGGTCGAGCAGGTAGGCGCCGAGCACCGAGCCGGCCCGGCGGTCGACGATCAGATCGACGGCGATCGCGTGCTCGCGTACGTGGATGAGCGGATGCGCCGCGGCGATGCCAGAGAGGGTCGTTTCGACCGCGCGGCCGGTGGCGTCGGCGGCGTGTACGACGCGGCGGTGACTGTGGCCACCTTCGCGCGTCAGGTGCAGGCCGTAGCCGCCGGCGTCGTCTTCGTCGCGGGTGAACTCCACGCCCTGATCGATCAGCCAGCGGATGCAGGCCGGGCCGCGTTCCACGGCAAAGCGCACGGCGCGCTCGTCGCAGAGCCCGGCACCAGCGATGAGCGTGTCGCGGACGTGATTCTCGAGCGAATCCTCGGCATCCAGCACGGCCGAGATACCGCCCTGTGCCCACAGCGTGCTGCCGCTCGTCAACGGTCCCTTGGAGACGACGGTGACGGCGACCCCGGCCTGGGCCAGGCGCAGCGCACAGGACAGGCCGGCGGCGCCGCTGCCGATGACCAGCACCTCGGTGGCATCCATTCTTTTGTATCCAGGGGTTGTTAGAATCCGTGGATTATTCGTGATCCGTGTCCGCCGCGGCTATCGGGGCGGGTACGGCTGCAGGGTGCCGTGGGGGATCGATGAGTCTCGCACAGCCGCGCGGCGCGCCGCGCCAGGGTCTTGAATGTCCGGCAACAACATCGACGAACAGCTCGTGGCGCGCGCGCAGCAGGGCGATCAGCGCGCGTTCGAGCTCTTGGTGCGCAAGTACCAGTACAAGATCGTGCAGCTGGTCGGGCGGCTGGTCGGCGAGGCGGAGGCCTCCGACGTGGCCCAGGAAACCTTCATCCGCGCTTGGCGCGCGCTGCCGGGTTTTCGCGGCCAGTCGGCCTTCTATACCTGGCTGTACCGCATCGGCATCAACACGGCGAAGAATCACATCGTCTCGCGTGGACGCCGACCGGCCGATCAGGACATCGACGTCGCCGAAGCCGAACTTTACGGGCACACCGAGCATCTAAGCGACGTGGATACGCCCGAGGCCGAGTTGCTGTCGGACGAGATCCGAGCGCGCGTGGCGACCACCATCGCCGGTTTGCCGCCCGATTTGCGCAAGGCGATCACATTGCGAGAACTCGAAGGGCTGTCGTACGAGGAGATTGCGGAAGTGATGGATTGTCCCATCGGCACCGTGCGATCGCGTATCTTCCGCGCACGCGAAGCGATCGATGCGGCGCTCAAGCCCCTTTTGGATTGAGCGCATGGCATCGGTTACGGTCATTCGTATGGCAGGTGCTTTTTGGCGCGTGGCGAGGCGCCTGATGAGGTTGCGGGTATAGATCATGGCCAAGGATTCTTTGTCTGCGCTGCTGGACGGTGAATGCAGCCCCGATGAACTCGACCGCATTCTCGACGAGATGCAGCGCTCCCCGGAGCTCAAGGCGACCTGGAGTCGCCTGTGCCTCGGCCGTGACGCCCGTGAGGGTGTGATCGTGCGCAAGGCGCAGCCCTGCATCTGCGCCGAGGTCATGCGTCGGCTCGACGCGCAGGACCCGGCGCCGCGGGCCAAGGTCGTGCCCCTGGTTGCAGCAGCGGCGCCGCGCCGGTGGACGCGCTGGAAGCCAGCGCTCGGGCTCGCCGCGGCGGCCTGTGTGGCCGCGGTGGCCGTGACCATTGGCGTGCAGGCGCCAAGCGATCCGGCGGCGGCGCCCGGCCTCGCCGAGCCGCAGCGCGCAATGCCAGTCGCCGCGCCGTCCAAGGGCGGACGCGCGGGCGCTCTGCAGGTGGTGTCGGCCGGGGCGGAAAATCTTCCGCAACAGGCGCTCAGCGACGAGCTGCGCCAGTACATGATCGAGCACAGCAGCGCGCTCGCCGATCGCGGCATGGGCGCCACGCTCTCGTATGCGCGTTTCGCCGCGCACAGCGCCGGCGACAGCGGTTTGCAGCCGGTGAGCTTTGGCGTTTCCGGAGAAAAGCCTTGAGCCGAATCGCCGGTCTTGCGCTGCTGCTCGCCGCCGGCGCGGCGCATGCCGAAGACCCGGCGAGCATGCTGGTGCGGGTCAGTGAGGCGGCCCGTGAGGTCAATTACGAAGGCGTCGTCGTCTATCAGGGTCAGAATCGACTCGAAACGCTCAAGGTCGTACACGGTTTTCGCGATGGCGTCGAACTCGAACGAGTGGAGGCGCTGACCGGCGCGCCGCGCGAGATCGTCAAGCGCGACGGCAAGGTGATCTGCCTTTTGCCGCGTGATCGCAAGTTCACGCTCGATCGGCCCACGCCCAAGGGCTTGTTCCCGACGCTGACGCCGGAGCGCGTCGCGCAGCTCGCAGCAGTCTACGACTTCAAAAGCATCGGCAGCGCGCGTATCGCCGGGCGCAGCTGCGAGGGCATGGCCATCACGCCGCGCGATGGCTTTCGCTACGGTTATCAGATCTGGGCCGACGCCCAGACGCATGTGCCGCTGAAGGTCAACCTCATCGCGCGCGACGGCCGCGTGCTCGAACAGATGATGTTCACCGAGGTGCGTTTCCCCGAGGAGATCGTCGATACGCGCTTCGACGAGGCGCTGGCCGAGTACGAGGAACGCAAGGCCGTGGCCGCCGCCGAGGCACAGCAGCGTCTGGAGCAGGCGCGTCAGGCCGGCTGGCGTTTCGGGCCGCTGCCACCGGGTTTTCGCGTGACCACGCGCAGCCTGCGCCAGACCGCCGACGGGCGCGGCATCGTCGAGCACGTGGTGCTGACCGACGGATTGACCGCGATATCGGTGTTCAGCACCCAGCGTCACGAGACCTCCGCACCGGTCCTGCAGGGTGAGTCACGCATGGGCGCGATGCACGCTTTCGGTCGGGTGATGGGACAGGTGCACATCACCGTCGTCGGCGAGGCGCCGGAAGAAACCGTGCGCCTGATCGGCGAGAGCGTGCAGTTCCCCGAGGGTGTGGTCCCCATCGACGCGCCGACGCTCGAGGACGCACCCCGGACCAGTCCTTGACGGCGCCCATGATCGAAGAGCGTGCCATCGTTGCACGGGTAGATGACCAGGGTAGCGTCTGGGTGCGTCCGTACGGTGTGGAGTCCTGTCCCAAGTGCGCGCGCGGTGAGGGCTGCGGCGGCGGCGTGCTGGCTCGGCTGCTCGGGCGCCGGCGCCCGGAAATTCGCGTCGGAGGGCGTCTCGACGGATTACGCGCGGGTGACGCCGTCGTCGTCGGGGTCGAGGAGTCGGCGCTGATGCTGGCCTCGCTGTGGGTCTATTTGGTGCCGCTGGCCGGCATGTTCCTGGCGGGCGCGTTCGCGCATCTGGCGTTGAAGGCGCATGACGTGCTGGTCGCCGCCTTCGGGCTCACCGGTCTCGTCGGAGGATTCGTCCTAACTCACTGGGCGGGTCGGCGGGCCGAGACGGTGTCCCGCTACCTGCCCGTGCTCGTGCGTCGCTTGCCCGAGGCCCGTGCCGACTGTCCGCGAGCCGGCTGAGGCACGACGCCAGCGGTTTGAATTTCTGCGCCGAATCCATTGAAATTCGCCCCACCCGGCGTTCCGCCGTGCCGGTTGGAGCGGTTATGCAGCGTGTCGTCCGCCTGGCGCGGCGCTCGATCCCACTGGTTCTTCTCGGTCTGGTCGCCTGCGAGCGCAGCGCCCCCACCATGCCCGGGGGCTACCCCGATTTCGCCGACCTGGTCGAGCGTGTGTCCCCGGCCGTCGTGAACATCAGCACGGTTGCGTCGGAAGCGGCCGCGACCGACGGTGCGCAGGTGCCGCTGCAGCCGGAATCCTTCGAGGATGCCCCCGAGTGGCTGCGGCGCTTCTTCGACCAGCATCCCGAGCCGCTCGCTCCGGAGGCTGACACGCCGGACGCGTATCCGCCGCCGCAGCAGTCGCTGGGCTCGGGCTTCATCCTCTCCGAGGACGGCTACATCCTGACCAACTACCACGTGGTCCGCGGGGCGCGTGAGGTCATCGTGCGCCTGCTCGACCGCCGGCAGTTCGTGGCCGAGTTGATCGGAAGCGACGAGGCGAGCGATCTGGCGCTGTTGCGCATCGATGCCAGTGACCTGCCGGTGGCGCGTCTGGCCAAGGACTCCGGGAATTTGCGGCCCGGGCAGTGGGTGCTGGCCATCGGCTCACCTTTCGGCTTCGACTACTCGGTGACCGCCGGCATCGTTTCCGCCAAGGGGCGGGCGCTGGCCACCGAGCAGTACGTGCCCTTCATCCAGACCGACGTCGCGATCAACCCCGGCAACTCCGGCGGGCCGCTGTTCAACCTCGCCGGCGAGGTCGTCGGCGTGAACTCGCAGATTTATTCTCAGTCCGGCGGCTATCAGGGTGTTTCGTTCTCGATTCCGATCGACGTCGCAGCGAAGGTTGCTCGGCAGTTGCGCGAGACCGGCACGGTGACGCGCGGCTGGCTCGGCGTGGTCGTGCAGGAGGTCGACCGCAACCTGGCCCAGCAGTTCGGGATCGACAAGCCCGAAGGCGCGCTGATCGCACGCGTGTTGCCCGAGAGTCCGGCTGCACGTGCCGGTCTGCGTGAGGGCGATGTGATCCTGCGCTACAACGGTGAGCCGCTGCCGAGCTCATCGAGCCTACCGCACCTGGTCGGCGTGACCGATCCGGGCGAGATTGCGACGCTCGAAGTGATCCGCGGCGGTCGGCGATTACGGGTGGATGTTGCCGTCGGTACCCTGCGCGCCGAACCATTGGCGCAGGATGGTCCTGCGGCGCCGGCCCCGATGCCCGCTGCGCGCACTCGGCTCGGACTCGAACTGCGGGCACTGACAGCCGAGGAGCGCCGCGACGCGCAGGTGATGCACGGTGGTCTCATGGTGGTCGCGGTGACCGATGGTCCGGCGGCTCGCGCCGGCGTGCGCCCCGGGGACGTGCTGCTGCAGATCGGCGGTCAGCGGGTGGACAGTCTCGAACGCTTCGCCGAAGTCACCGAGCGCCTGATCCCGGGTCAGACCGTCGCCGTGCTGGTGCAGCGCCGCGGCGCGCCGCTATTTCTGGCACTGGACGTGCCGGTCTCTGCCCGCGACTAAGAGCCTGTGAATCTTTCAGGCTCTCAGGCCGGCCAGGGATGGCCGGACGCGCATCCGGTCCGCAAGGGCTCGATGCATGGGAGCAAGTCCGGGCCTGTACCGGACTTGCGACAGAAGAAATGCACAGGACGTGCATTTCTTCACGGACTCTGAGTTCGCGCATGCGCAGGCTGCTGCTGCTTGGCCGTCCGGACTGCCACTTGTGCGAGGCTTTCGAGCAGGCATTGCGCGAAGGTCCGCTCCCCGACGGCTGCGTCGTCGATCATGCCTGCGTCGATGATCGCGGGGAGTGGCGCATGCGTTACGGACGGCGGATTCCAGTGCTGCTCGACGAGGACGGCCGAGTGCTGGCCGAGGGCGTGTTCGATCCAGCCGCGCTGAGTGCTGGCATGCGCCCCTGAGCCGGTATACTGCGCCGGTTTTGTTCAGCCCCGGTTGCGCACGAACTCTTCCGGGCGCAGATCCTTCGAGAACCCTTCAGCCCCGTGCGTCAGGACCACATCCGTAATTTCTGCATCATCGCCCATATCGATCACGGCAAGTCGACGCTCGCGGACCGTTTCATCCAGCTCACCGGCGGACTCGAACAGCGCGAGATGACCGATCAGGTGCTCGACAGCAATCCGATCGAGCGCGAGCGCGGCATCACGATCAAGGCGCAGGCGGTGCAGCTGCACTACCGTGCGCGCAACGGCGAGCTCTACCAATTCAACCTGATCGACACGCCGGGGCATGTGGACTTTTCCTACGAAGTGTCGCGCTCGCTGGCGGCCTGCGAAGGCGCACTGCTGGTGGTCGACGCCTCGCAGGGCGTCGAGGCGCAGTCGGTGGCGAACTGCTACACGGCGATCGAGCAGAACCTCGAAGTGCTGACGGTGCTCAATAAGATCGACCTGCAGAACGCCGAGCCCGAGCGCGTCTGTGACGAAATCGAGCAGATCATCGGCGTGCCCGCGGCCGATGCACTGCGCGTGTCGGCCAAGACTGGCCTGAATGTGCCGGAAGTCCTCGAAGCCGTGGTCCACAAGCTACCGCCGCCCAAGGGCGATCCGCAGGCGCGGCTGCAGGCGCTGATCATCGACTCCTGGTTCGACAACTACCTGGGCGTGGTGTCGCTGGTGCGTATCGTCAACGGTCCTGGTCTGGCCAAGGGCGACAAGATCCGCGTGATGTCGACGGGGCGCGACCACGAGATCACGATGCTCGGCGTCCATACGCCAAAGCGCGTGTTCAAAGACCGCCTCGAATGCGGCGAAGTCGGTTTCATCGTCGCCGGGATCAAGGACATCTTCGGTGCACCGGTCGGTGACACGCTCACGCTCGCGAGCAAGCCTTGCGCGGCGCCGCTGCCAGGGTTCCGTCAGGTGCAGCCGCGCGTGTTCGCCGGCATGTTCCCGGTGGATGCCGACGATTTCGAGGACTTTCGCGAATCGCTGCAGAAGCTGCGCCTGAACGACTCGGCCTTGCAGTTCGAGCCGGAGAGCTCGTCCGCGCTGGGCTTCGGCTTTCGCATCGGTTTTCTCGGCATGCTGCACATGGACATCGTGCAGGAGCGCCTGGAACGTGAATACCACCTCAATCTGATCACCACGGCGCCGTCGGTGGTCTACGAAGTACTGCGCACGGACGGCGCGGTGATCAAGATCGACAATCCCGCCAAGCTTCCAGATCCGGGTTCGATCGAGGAGATCCGCGAGCCGATCATCGATGCCCGCATCCTGATGCCGCCGGACTACGTTGGTCCGGTGATGCAGCTGTGTATGGAAAAGCGCGGTGTGCAGAAGAACCTGCGCTATCTGGGATCGCAGGTGCAGCTCGAGGTCGAGATGCCGCTGGCCGAGGTCGTGCTCGACTTCTTCGACCGACTCAAGAGCGCCTCGCGCGGTTTTGCTTCGTTCGAGTACGAGTTCGTGCGCTTCCAGGCCAGCGACCTGGTCAAGCTCGACGTGCTGGTCAACGGCGATCGTGTCGATGCGCTGGCGACGATCGTGCATCGCGATGCGGCCTATCCGCGCGGACGAGATTTGTGCGAGCGCATGCAGGAAGTGATCCACCGCCAGATGTTCGACATCGCGATCCAGGCGGCGATCGGCTCGAAGATCATCGCGCGCACGACGGTCAAAGCCTTGCGCAAAGACGTCACTGCCAAGTGTTACGGTGGCGACGTCAGCCGCAAGCGCAAGCTGCTGGAGAAGCAGAAAGAGGGCAAGAAGCGTATGAAGGCCGTGGGCAATGTCGAAATCCCGCAGGAAGCCTTCCTCGCAGTGCTCGGCGTCGATCGCAAAAAGTAGCTCGGGGGCCTCCTGTGTCGGACTTTCACATCGATTTTGCGGTCATTCTCACGGCGCTGACGATCGTCACCGGCGTCGTCTGGGCGCTGGACAAGTGGTACTTGGCGCGACGACGCGAGCAGATCGTCGGTGCGCCCAAGCCGGGCGCCTTCGTCGATTTCTGCCGTTCGTTCTTCCCGGTGATCTTCATCGTGCTGATCGTGCGATCGTTCATCGTCGAGCCGTTTCGCATCCCGTCAGGCTCGATGATCCCAACCTTACTGGTCGGCGATTTCATCCTCGTCAACAAGTTCAGCTACGGCCTGCGCGATCCGGTGATGCACACCAAGTTCATCGGTGGCGGCGAGCCGCAGCGCGGCGACATCGTCGTGTTCCGCTGGCCGCTCGATCCGAGCAAAGACTTCATCAAGCGCGTCGTCGGCCTGCCGGGGGACCGCGTCGTCTATCGCGACAAGCGTCTCTACATCAATGGCGAGCCGATGCCGCTGGAGCCCGACGGTGTTTATACTGCGCCGGAATGGTCGCCGGCTGCGGTCGCCTATCGCTTCCGCGAGAATCTCGACGGTGTCGAGCATCACGTGAAGATCGATCCGAGCCGTCCAGCCGACGATTTCGAAGTCCTCGTTCCCCAAGGAGAGTACTTCATGATGGGCGACAACCGTGACGGGTCCGATGACAGCCGACGTTGGGGGACGGTGCCGGAGCGCAACCTGGTGGGCAAGGCCTTTTTCATCTGGATGTCGTGGGACGCGGCCGATCCGGGTATCCGCTTTGCGCGTATCGGTACCTCGATCCGGTAATCGCTGACAGCAAAGGGCAAACATGCGAATGCGGAGTCGTCAAAGGGGCTTGGGTTGGTTCGGGCTGCTGTTCGTGCTCGGCGTGATCGCGTTCACCGCGATCGTCGTGGTCAAATGCCTGCCGATCTACCTGAACCAGATGAAGGTGGCGAGCTCGGTCAGCAAGGTTGCTGCCGATCCTGAAAACGGTCGCGCCGAACTGCACGATCTGCGCCGTGATCTGCAGCGCTACTGGGACATCGAGGACATCAAGTATCTCGAGCCGCGCGACATCAAGGTCAAGCGCACTGCGAGCGGCCGCTTTCTGAGCTATGCCTACGAGGCGCGCGAGCGGCTGTTCTACAACATCTCGATCGTCATCGAGTTTGCGGATGACGTACCGCTGTCCAACATCCAGTCTTGATCGACCCGCTGGACCATCTACAACAGCGACTCGACCACCGTTTCGCTGACGTGGCGCTGCTGGAGCGCGCGCTGTCCCATCGCAGCCTTGGCACGCGCAACAACGAGCGGCTCGAGTTTCTCGGGGATGCGCTGGTGAACTTCGTGATCGCCGGTGCGTTGTATGAGATTCGGCCGGCCGCGGAAGAGGGCGCCCTGTCACGCTTGCGCGCGAGCTTGGTACGCGAGGCTTCGCTGGCGCGCCTCGCGCGTGATCTCGATCTGGGTTCGGTGATACGCCTGGGTGAGAGCGAGCTCAAGTCCGGCGGCTTTCGGCGCGAGTCGATCCTCGCCGATGCCTTCGAGGCCGTGCTCGGCGCCGTCTACCTCGACGGCGGCTTCGAGGTCGCGCAGCGCGTCGTGCGCCGCCTGTTCGCACCGCTTCTGGCGCAGTTGCCGGACGCCGAATCGTTGAAAGATCCGAAGACGCGGCTGCAGGAGTGGCTGCAAGCGCGTTCGCGGCCGCTGCCGCGCTATGAGGTGCTGGCCGAGGATGGACCTGCGCATGCGCGCCGGTTTTCGGTGCGCTGCAGTCTTCCCGATGACGACGGTAGCGGTTGCATTGCCGAGGCCGGCAGTCGCCGCGTCGCCGAACAACAGGCCGCCGCCACCGTGCTGGCGATGCTGGAGGCGCGCGATCATGCGTAGCGGTATCGTCACCATCACGGGTCGACCCAACGTTGGAAAATCGTCGCTGCTGAACGCCCTGGTCGGGCGCAAAGTCAGCATCGTCTCGCACAAGCCGCAGACCACGCGGCATCGTATCCAGGGCGTGCTGCACGTCGGTGACGATCAAATCGTCTTCGTCGATACCCCGGGCCTGCATCGTCTGCAAAAGCGCGCGCTGAACCGCGCGATGAACGAGGCCGCGGCCGGGGCCCTGCACGATGTCGATCTGGTGCTGTTCGTGATCGAGGCAGGACGCTGGACCGCGGAGGATCAGGCCGTGTTCGATCGCTTGGCGACGCGTGACGTGCCCGTCGCCCTGATCGTCAACAAGGTCGACCGCATCAAAGACCGCAGTGTCTTGCTGCCGGAGCTGCAGAGACTCTCGGCGATGCGCGACTATCGCTTCATCGTGCCGGTGTCCGCGGTCAAGCGCGACAACCTCGATGCCCTGCGCGACGAGATTCTCAAGGCGCTGCCCGAGGGCCCCCCGCTGTATCCGCCCGGTCAGGTGGTCGCGCACGACGACGCCTTCACCGTCGCCGAAGTGATCCGCGAGAAGCTGATCCGCACGCTGCATCAGGAGCTGCCGTACGCGCTCACCGTCGAGGTCGAGCACTACGAGCGCGAAGGCGGACTCGACCGTGTCAGCGCCATCGTCTGGGTCGAACGCGATGGCCAAAAGAAGATCGTCATCGGCGAGAACGGCGAGACGCTGAAGAAGGTCGGTACTGCAGCGCGGCGCGAGCTGGAGCGCAGCCTCGGCCGCCGCTTGTTCCTGCGGCTGTGGTGCAAGGTGCGCGAGAACTGGAGCGACGATCCCAAGGCCTTGCGCCGCTTCGGCCTATCCGGAGATGACTGAGCGGCGTTTCGTTTGGCGATGAGCCGTCGCACGATCGAACTCGAACCGGCGTTCGTGCTGGCGCAGCGACCCTATCGCGACAGCAGTCGCTTGCTCGAAATGTTGACACTACACCATGGGCGCGTGGGCCTGGTGGCGCGCGGTGTGCGCGCCCGCAGATCGCACCTCGGCGCCGCCTTGCAGAGTTTCACGCCCCTGTTGGTGTCGTGGCAGGCGACCGGCGAGCTCGGCACTTTGCGCGCGGCGGAGGCGCGTGGCCCTGCGATCCCTTTGTCCGGCGAGCGCATCTTCTACGGCTGGTATCTGAACGAACTGCTCTTGCGCCTGTTGCAGCGCGACGACCCGCATCCGCGGCTTTACGCGCTCTACGAGACTCTGCTGCCGCAACTGGCCGGGGCCGCAGACGAGGCCGAGATCGCCCTGCGCGTGTTCGAGAAGCGCCTGCTCGCCGATCTGGGCTATGCGCTTCATCTGCCAGACTGGCTCGACGCAGGGGGGCGATATCGCTATGACGCGCTCAGCGGTCCGGTCGAGGATCGAGTGGGTGTGGCGGGCTCCAGTCTGATCGCCCTGCGCGAGGAGCGCTTCGACTCTGCGCAAACACTGCGCGATGCGCGTAGCGTGCTGCGTGCGGCGCTGCGCGTGCATCTGGGCGATCGTGAGCTCGCGACGGCGCGCCTTTTGCGTGAGCTGCGCCGCCGGCAGTGACGCACGCCGCGGTGTGCGCGCTTCGGCTATCTTCACGCTCCCGCCGCTTCGCTCCTGCCCGCCGATGCCGTCCTCGCCCGCTGTCGCTTCCGCAATCAGACTTGGCGTCAACGTCGATCACGTCGCCACCGTGCGCCAGGCGCGCGGCACCGACTACCCCGATCCGGTCGAAGCAGGCCTTTTGGCCGCCGCCGCCGGCGCCGACAGCATCACCATCCATCTGCGCGAGGACCGGCGCCACATCCAGGAACACGATGTGCGTCGGCTCAAGGCGCGCTGCCCGGTACCGATCAATCTGGAGATGGCGATCACCGAGGAGATGCTCGCGTTCGCCTGCCGCATCAAGCCGCGCTACGCCTGCCTGGTGCCGGAGCGGCGTCGCGAGCTGACCACCGAGGGCGGACTCGACGTCGCCGGCCAGCGCCGTGCGGTGACCGCGGCCTGCGCGCGGCTGGCGCGCGCCGGCATCCAAACGGCGCTGTTCATCGATCCCGATCCGAAGCAGCTCGACGCCGCGATCGCCAGTGGCGCACCGCATATCGAGATCCACACCGGTCGCTATGCCGAGCTGCGCGGTCGCCGGCAGCAGACCGAACTCGCGCGCATCGCGCGTTTCGCCCGCGACGCCCAGCAGGCAGGGCTCGAGGTGCATGCCGGTCATGGCCTGCATCTGGACAACGTTGGTGCGGTGGCGCGCATCGAGCCGATCGTCGAGCTCAACATCGGTCACAGCATCGTCGCGCGTGCGCTGTTCGTCGGCCTGCCGGCGGCGGTCGCGGAGATGCGACGCACGATGATCGGCGCGCGGCTCGGCCTGGCATGAGCGCGATTCACGGCGTCGGTGTCGACATCCTGCGCATCGAGCGCATGGACAAGGCACTCGCGCGCCACGGCGAGCGGCTGCTGACGCGCATGCTCGGCGAGGCCGAGTTGCGCGAGGTGCGCCGGCGCGGGAACACTGCGCGTGCGCTGGCGATGTGCTTCGCGGCGAAAGAGGCCTTCGTCAAGGCGCTGGGCACGGGCTTTTCCGGTATACGCTGGCGCGATGTCGGCGTCGTGCGCGCCGCCAACGGGCGCCCGCAGATGGTGTTCAGCGATGCGATGCAGGCACGGCTCGATCGCGAGGGGATCGGCGCCGTGCACGTCTCGCTCAGCGACGACGGCGGCCTGGTCTGCGCCTGCGTCGTGCTCGAACGCCGCTCAGCCTGAAACCGGCACCTGCGGAATGCGTTCGCGTACCAGACGCCGGCGCTCCTCGGCCTCGGCGACCGTGGCGATCTCTTCGATCAGTGTGCGCGTCAGATGCGGCGCGAAGATCTCGATGAAGTCGTGCATGTAGCCGCGCAGGAACAGGCCGCGACGAAAGCCGATGTGCGTGGTGCTCGCTTCGAACAAATGGTCGGCCGGCAGGCGCACCAGGTCGCGATCGACGCGTTCGTCATAAGCCATCCCGGCGACGATGCCGATACCCAGGCCCAGGCGCACGTAGGTCTTGATCACGTCGGCGTCGACGGCAGTGAGCACCACATCGGGCTTGAGGCCATGCGCAGCGAATGCCTGATCGAGCTTCGAGCGCCCGGTGAAGCCGAAGGTGTAAGTGATGATCGGATACTTGGCGATGTCAGCCAATTGCAGCCGCTTGATCTGCGCGAGCGGATGCTCCGGCTGGACCAGCACGCAGCGGTTCCAGCGGTAGCAGGGCAGCATCACCAGACTATCGAAGTGGTGCAGCGCTTCGGTCGCGATCGCGAAATCGGCCTGGCCGTCGGCAGCCATCTTCGCGATCTGTGGCGGTGAGCCCTGGTGCAGGTGCAGGGTGACCTTGGGATACCGCTTGCGAAAGGCATGGATCACCGGTGGCAGCGCGTAGCGCGCCTGGGTGTGGGTGGTGGCGATCGAAAGATCGCCGCGGTCGCTGTGGCGGAATTCCTCGGCGATACGCTCGATGTTCTCGACCTCGCCGAGCAGGCGCCGCGTGTATTCGAGGATGCGCTGGCCGGCCGGGGTGATCTCCGACAGGTGCTTGCCGCTGCGCACGAAGATGTCGACGCCGAGCTCCTCTTCGAGCAAGCGGATCTGTTTGCTGACGCCGGGCTGGGAGGTGAACAGCGCCTCGGCAGCGGCGGTGACGTTCAGACCGCGTTGGGCGACCTCGTAGATGTAGCGGAGCTGGCGGAGCTTCATGGCGGCGAGTCGTGGGGCGGCAGCAGAGCGGTGGCAGAATAGCCGCTCCGCAGCCGCAACGCTGCATCGTCATCCCACCCGTATCCGCCGATGAGCGAACCGGTCTGGCCCTACTACCCGCTGTTTCTCAAGCTCCAGGGTCAGCGCGTGCTGCTGGTCGGCGGCGGCGAAGTCGCCTTGCGCAAGCTGCGTCTGCTGCAGCGTGCCGGTGCGCGTGTCGAAATCGTCGCTGCGGCGCTGACGCCCGAGATCGGCCTGATCTGCGAGACCGGCAAAGCCGTCCATGTCGCGGCCGCGTTCGACGAAGCGCAGTTACGCGGCTGCCGCCTGGCCATCGCCGCGACCGACGATCGCGCGCTCAACGCGCGCGTCGCCGCCGCTGCCGAGGCCGCCGGCGTGCCGGTGAACGTCGTCGACGATGCCGAGCTGAGCCGCTTCATCACGCCGGCGATCGTCGATCGCGCTCCGCTGATGGTCGCGATCTCCAGTGGCGGCGCGGCGCCGGTTTTGGCACGGCGTCTGCGTGAGCGCATCGAGACCTGGCTGCCCGCGACTTACGGCCGCCTGGCGGATTTCATGCGGCGGCGTCGCGATGCGGTGCGCGGCGCGACGGCGCAGGGCGAGCCGCGCGGCATCTGGGAACGCTTCCTCGACAGCCCGGCGGCCGAGCGCGTCCTGGCGGGCGATGAGGCGGCAGCCGAAGCCGGGTTAAGGGCCTTGATCGACGCGCGCCCGCAGGTGGGCGAGGTCTACCTGGTGGGCGCTGGTCCGGGTGATCCGGATCTGTTGACCTTCAAGGCACTGCGTCTGATGCAGCAGTGCGATGTCGTGCTGCACGACCGTTTGATCGCGCCGCAGGTGCTGGAACTCGTGCGGCGCGACGCGCGGCGGCTGTTCGTCGGCAAGGCACGCAGCCAGCACGCGGTACCGCAGGAGCAGATCAACGCCGAGTTGGTGCGCCTTGCGCAGCAGGGCCTGCGCGTGCTGCGGCTCAAGGGCGGCGATCCCTTCATCTTCGGTCGCGGCGGCGAGGAGATCGACACCTTGATGGCGCACGGCATCCCGTTCCAGGTCGTGCCCGGCATCACCGCGGCGAGCGGCTGTGCCGCCTACGCTGGCATTCCTCTGACCCATCGCGACTACGCGCAGTCGTGCATCTTCGTCACCGGCCATGCGCGCAAGGACGGCACGCTGGATCTGCACTGGGACCAACTCGCACGGCGCGGGCAGACCGTGGTCGTCTACATGGGCTTGCACACGCTGCCGGCGCTATGCGCCGAACTGATCCAACATGGGCTGCCGGCAGACTGGCCGGCCGCGATGGTCGAGGAGGGCACGTCGCCCCACCAGCGCGTCGTCGTCGGCACGCTGGATGATCTGCCGCAGCGGGTCCAGGCGGCCGGCTTCAAAGGCGCGAGCCTCTTGATCGTCGGCGAGGTCGTGCGTCTGCGCGGTCATCTGCGCTGGCACGTCGAGGCGGCGCACGTCGCCCCGCGCTGACGCCGTCGGCCTTTTGCACCGTGATGCGGCGGTGCACGGCTGCGCCGGGCAAGGCGTGCCCGCGGGGCGAGCGCCGTACGCCGCAATCGCCGTTGGAGCCGGCGCCGCGGGGTCAGTGCGCGCGGCGCAGCGCCGTGCGATCAGGCCAGGTGCTGGCTGCTCGGCCGGTCGAGATCGCGCGAACGCAAGCGCTTGGCGATCGCGCGCTGGATGCCGGCGGTGTCGAGCCCGCACTGCGCGAGCAGTTCTTCCCGAGTCCCGTGCTCGACGAAATGGTCGGGTAGGCCGAGGTTGAGGACCGGCACCGTGTGATGCTGGGCGACGAGCACCTCGTTGACCGCCGAGCCGGCGCCGCCCAGGCGCACATTGTCCTCGAGCGTGACCAGCAGATCGTTCTCGTTGGCGAGTTCGAGAATCAGCTCGGCGTCGAGCGGCTTGACGAAGCGCATGTCGGCGACCACGGCATCGAAGATCTCGGCGGCCTCGAGCGCCGGCTGCACCATCGTGCCGAAGGCGAGAAGCGCGACGCGCGGCCGACGGCGGCCATGGGCTTCGCGCAGGATGCGGCCCTTGCCGAGCGGCAGCGGCCGAGCCTCGGCATCGAGGGCGACGCCGCGTCCGTGGCCGCGCGGATAACGCACGGCGCTGGGCTGTTGCAGCGCAAGACCCGTGGCCAGCATACGCCGGCATTCGTTTTCGTCGGACGGCGCCATCACCACCATGTTCGGGATGCAGCGCAAGAAGGAGAAGTCGAAGGCGCCGTGGTGGGTCGCGCCGTCGGCGCCGACCAGCCCGCCGCGGTCGAGGGCGAACAGCACCGGCAGGTTCTGGATCGCGACGTCGTGGATCAGTTGATCGTAGCCGCGCTGCAGGAACGTGGAATAGATCGCACACACCGGCTTCAAGCCTTCGCATGCCAGCCCGGCAGCGAGGGTGACGGCGTGCTGCTCGGCGATGCCGACGTCGAAGTACCGCGTCGGGAAGCGCTGCGCGTACTCGACCAGTCCCGAGCCCTCGCGCATCGCCGGCGTGATGGCGACGACCCTGGGATCGGCGGCGGCCGCCTCGCACAGCCACTGACCGAAGACCTGGGTATAGCTCGGCGCGCCCGCTGGCTTGCCGCGCGCGAAGGCGCCGGTGACCGGGTCGAACTGGGTGACGCCGTGGTATTTGATCGGATCGAGTTCGGCCGGCTCGAAGCCCTTGCCCTTGACCGTGACCACGTGCAGCAACTGCGGCCCTTTGGCGTCCTTGAGGCGCTCCAGTGCGGCGCCGAGGGCATCGAGGTCGTGCCCGTCGATCGGGCCGTGGTAGTCGAAGCCCAGCGTCCGGAACATCGCGCCGGGTTCGTCCAGGTGGGCCGGATGGGAATCGTGCTCCGCCGGGCGGCGCCGGTGTGGTGCCTCGATGCCGAGCTTTGCCAGCAGGCGCGCGGAATGGTCGCGCATCGCGCCCACGTTCTCGGAAATCGACATGTCGTTGTCGTTGTAGATCACGAGCATGTCGAGCTTGAGGTGACCGGCGTGGTTGAGCGCCTCGTAGGCCATGCCCGCCGTCATGCCGCCGTCGCCGATCACCGCGACGACACGGCGTCGCTCGTGCTTCACGCGCGCGGCGGCGGCCATGCCGGCGGCGGCGGAGATCGACGTCGACGAGTGGCCGACGCCGAAGGTGTCGTACTCACTCTCGGCGCGATGGCAGAACGGTGCCAGCCCGCCGAGGCGGCGGATGGTTTCGAGCCGCGCGCGCCGCCCGGTGAGCATCTTGTGCGGGTAGGCCTGGTGGCCGACGTCCCAGACCAGGCGGTCGTGCGGCGTGTCGAAGGCGCGGTGCAGCGCGATCGACAGCTCGACGGTGCCGAGATTGGCGGCGAAGTGTCCGCCGATCCGGCCGAGCGTTTCGATCAGATAGCGGCGTATCTCGACCGCGAGCGCCGGCAGGTCGCTCGCCGGCAATCGGCGCAAGTCCTCTGGCGCATTGACGCGTCCGAGCAGGGCGTATCCGGGAATGTCGGTCATGAGGTCAAAGTATGCGCCTTGCGCGGCGAGGATGCGATCAGCCGATCATTATCGCCGAAGCCATGTCGCGGATTGCAGCGCGATGCCGACCGAGTCAGTGGGCGCGCCGGCGAATCGATTCCGTATAGGCGAGCAGCGGCTCGGCAGGCGCGCCCAGCGGTACCAGCGCCTCGCATGCGCGCGCGAACAGCGCGTCGGCGCGGCGGCGTGCCTCGCCGAGTCCGAGCAGCGAGGGGTAGGTCGACTTGCCACTCGCGTGATCCTTGCCGGCGGTCTTGCCAAGGGTTGCCGAGTTGCCTTCGATGTCGAGCACGTCGTCCTGGATCTGAAACGCAAGGCCCACGCTCTTGCCGTAGCAATCCAGCGCCTCGATCGCTGCCGGCGACGCGTCGTCGGCAGCGATGCCGGCCATCTGCAGGCAGGCGCGGATCAGCGCGCCGGTCTTGTGGATGTGCAAGGCTTCCAGTTCGGCGAGCGTGAGTTGACGATGCTCGCTGGCGAGGTCGACCGCCTGACCGCCGACCATGCCGCGCGAGCCCGCCGCGGTCGCCAGCACGCCGATCATGCGCAGCCGTTGCTCGGCGGACAGTCCCGCGGCTGCGTCCTCGGCGAGCGTCTGGAACGCCAGGGCCTGCAGCGCATCGCCGACCAGGATCGCCGTGGCTTCGTCGTAGGCGACGTGCGTCGTCGGCCGGCCGCGGCGCAGGGCGTCGTCGTCCATGGCCGGCAGATCGTCGTGTACCAGTGAGTAGGCATGGATCATTTCGACCGCGCAGGCGGCCGCATCGAGCCGCCGCGGATCGGTGCCGAGCGCGTGCCCACCGAGGTAGACCAGCAGCGGCCGCAGGCGCTTGCCGCCCTCGCTGGCGTAGCGCATCGCTTGATGCAGGCGCGCGGGGTAGTGCTCGGCCGGCGGCAGGTGACGGTCCAGCGCCATCGCCAGCCGGTTGCGCCGATCGGCGATCAAGGCCTCGATCTCGGGGCTCACGGGGCTCCGTCGCTCGGCGGCTCGGCCTGCAGGAGCGTGCGGACCTGGAGTTCGGCGTTGTCGAGTGCGCTGCGGCATTCGCGCGTCAGCTCGATGCCGCGCTGAAACAAGCGCAACGACGTTTCGAGCCGTAATTCGCCGCGCTCCAGGCTCTGAACGATGCCTTCGAGCTCCTTCATCGCTTCCTCGAAGCGGCCGACGGGGTCGCCGTCTGGCAGGCGCGCGGGGTCGGATTCATGGGACATGGCTGCGACGGCCTGTGATGAGTCGTTAAACTTGTGGGATATCCGTGATGAAAAATGTGCCCCCAGCGCGGCTGGCAGCGAGTTTAGCCCAGCGTCGCTCACGGTGTCTGCGCAGGCAGCAGAGGCGCTTAAGGCGCCGGAGGGTTCGGCGTCCTCACCTTACGCTGCGGCAGGTCGTCACGGAAGGTCACCCAGCCCGCGAACGCCGCGTAGCTCGGGCCCCGCGGTCAGTTGCCGGTCCGACGCGCATGGGCTAGTGTCCGCGCGCTTTTTTCATCCCGATCATGGCCAATTCCAACTACAGCGCAGAAGCGATCGAGGTGCTGCAAGGGCTGGAGCCCGTGCGCAAGCGTCCCGGTATGTACACCGATACCGCACGCCCCAATCACCTCGCACAGGAAGTCATCGACAACGCCGTCGACGAGGCACTCGCCGGCTACTGCAAGAACATTGCCGTCACGCTGCACGCCGACGGCTCGCTGGAGGTCGCGGACGACGGCCGTGGCATGCCGGTCGACGTCCACCCGGTGCACAAGGTCACCGGCGTCGAGCTGATCCTGACCAAGCTGCATTCGGGCGCCAAGTTCTCGAACAAGCAGTACCAGTTCTCCGGCGGTTTGCACGGCGTCGGCGTCTCGGTGGTCAATGCGCTCTCGACCCGGCTCGAGGTGCGCGTCTTTCGCGACGGCACCGAGTACCGGATCGCCTTTGCCGGCGGTGAGGTGGCGGAGGGGCTCACCCCTGTCGGCACGGTACCGAAGAACCGTCGAGGGACTGCGGTGAGGTTCTGGCCGGACGCGAAATACTTCGACTCGCCCAAGTTTTCGGTGTCGCGGCTCAAGCAGGTGCTGCGGGCCAAGGCGGTGCTGTGTCCAAACCTCAAGGTCACGTTGACGGAGGCCGCGAGCGGTGAGGTCAGCGTCTGGCAGTACGAAAACGGCTTGCGCGACTACTTGCGCGACGCGCTCGGCGGCGCCGAGACCTTGCCGGCGGAGCCCTTCGTCGGCAACTTCAAGGGCACGCGCGAAGAAGTGGAGTGGGCCCTGGTCTGGCTCAACTCGCAAGGCCCGCGCGGCGAGCCGGTGGCCGAGAGTTATGTCAACCTGATTCCGACGCCACAGGGGGGTACCCACGTCAACGGTCTGCGCACCGGTCTGACCGAGGCGATCCGCGAGTTCTGTGAGTTCCGCAACCTGTTGCCGCGTGGCCTCAAACTCGCACCCGAGGACGTCTGGCAGGATTGTGCCTACGTGCTGTCGGTGAAGATGCAGGAACCGCAATTCGCCGGCCAGACCAAGGAACGCCTGTCGTCGCGCGAATCGGCGACTTTCGTCTCCGGCGTCGTCCATGACGCCTTCAGCCTGTGGCTGAATCAGCACCCGGAGGCCGGAGAGCAGATCGCGCAGCTCGTCATCGCCAGCGCGAACGCGCGGCTCAAGCTGGCCAAGCAGGTCGTGCGCAAGAAGGTCACGACGGGCCCGGCGCTGCCGGGCAAGCTCGCCGACTGCGTGCAGAGCGATGTCTCTCGCACCGAACTGTTCCTGGTCGAGGGGGATTCCGCTGGCGGCAGCGCCAAACAGGCGCGCGATCGCGAGTTCCAGGCCGTCATGCCGCTGCGCGGCAAGATTCTCAACACCTGGGAAGTGGATCCCAGCGAGGTCTTGGCGTCCGATGAAATCCACAACATCAGCGTCGCCATCGGCGTCGATCCGGGCAGCGCGGATCTCTCCGGTCTGCGCTACGGCAAGATCTGCGTGCTCGCCGACGCCGACTCTGACGGTCTGCACATCGCCACCTTGTTGTGCGCGCTGTTTCTGAAACACTACCGGCCCCTGGTCGAGCGGGGGCACCTCTATGTCGCGATGCCGCCGCTGTTTCGCATCGATGCCGGCAAGCAGGTGTTCTACGCGCTCGACGAGTCGGAAAAGCAGGGCGTGCTCGATCGGCTCGCCGCCGAAGGCAACAAGGCCAAGGTCAGCGTCACCCGCTTCAAGGGGCTTGGCGAAATGAATCCCCTGCAACTGCGCGAAACGACGATGGCGCCGGACACGCGCCGCCTCGTGCAACTGTCCTTGGACGACCAGCCCGCCGAATCGGTCATGGACCTGCTGCTGGCCAAGAAACGGGCGGCGGATCGCAAAGACTGGCTCGAACGCGAAGGCAATCGCGCCGAGGTGTAAGACATGGGGCGAGCCGATAGACTGGGTGTTAGTCCGTCCTGAAGGTGAATGCGATGTCAGCCGTGCGAGCCAGTGGGAGCCTGCGATCAACATCGCCAACGGCAAGTTGCGGCTCGACTTGGCGCGCTTTAGCGCACAAGTCGAGCGCGACGGCTTTCACTGGCTTGGTATTGAATCTGCGCACGTACTGGCGGTCGCAAAGCTGCCGCGCTTCGATGATCACCAGGATCCCTTCGACCGCATGCTCGTTGCACAGAGTCTGGCGGAACCTCCGATTCTGCTGACTGCGCACCGGCAACTCGATCGCTACGGACCGATGGTCCGCGTCGTAACTCGAGTCGTCTGAAGCCATCTCATCCCAGGCCGCTTGGCGGCTTTGTTCCGGCTTGAACAGCAAAGCTCACTCATCAAGCATGCAATCCATCGACACCGAAAAACTGCCGCTGCGCGTCTTCGCTGAGAAGGCCTATCTCGACTATTCGATGTACGTCGTGCTCGACCGCGCGTTGCCGAACATCGCCGACGGTTTGAAGCCGGTGCAGCGGCGCATCGTCTACGCGATGAGCGAGCTCGGCCTGTCGGCGGGTGCCAAGCACAAGAAGTCCGCACGCACCGTCGGCGACGTGATCGGCAAGTTCCATCCGCACGGCGACTCGGCCTGCTATGAGGCCATGGTCGCGATGGCGCAGCCGTTCAACTACCGCTACCCGCTGATCGACGGGCAGGGGAACTGGGGCTCGCCGGACGATCCAAAATCCTTTGCCGCGATGCGCTATACCGAGTCGCGGCTGACACTATACGCGGCCACGCTGCTGTCCGAGCTCGAACAGGGCACGGTCGATTGGGTGCCGAACTTCGACGGCACGCTGCAGGAGCCCAAGCTACTGCCGGCGCGGCTGCCGAACATCCTCGTCAACGGCACGACCGGGATCGCGGTCGGCATGGCCACCGACATTCCGCCACACAACATCCGCGAGCTGGTGGCCGCCTGCCTGCATCTGCTCAAGCATCCGAACGCACACATCGAGAAGCTCTGCGAGTTCGTGCCGGCGCCGGATTTTCCGACCGCCTGCGAGATCGTCTCCGAGCCGCACGACCTGCTCAAGATCTATCAGACCGGTACGGGCCAGGTTCGCGCGCGGGCACGCTGGGAGCGCGAGGACGACGGTGACATCGTCATCACCCATCTGCCGTTCCAGGTGTCGCCGGCGCGAGTGCTCGAACAGATCGCCGAGCAGATGCGCGCGAAGAAGCTGCCGCTGGTCGAGGATTTGCGCGATGAGTCCGATCATGAGAACCCGACGCGGTTGGTCATCGTGCCGCGTTCGAATCGCGTCGATGCCGAGCAGTTGATGGCGCACCTGTTCGCGACCACTGATCTCGAAAAGAGCTACCGGGTCAATCTCAACATGATCGGCCTCGATGGCCGGCCGCGGGTCAAGAACCTCAAGGAGATTCTGGGCGAGTGGTTGGAGTACCGGTTCGCGACGGTCACGCGCCGTCTCAACCATCGTCTCGGCAAGGTCAACGAGCGCCTGCACTTGCTCGAAGGCCTGCTGATCGCCTATCTGAACATCGACGAGGTGATCCGCATCATCCGCTACGAGGATGACCCCAGGGCGAGCCTGATCCGTACCTTTGCGCTCACCGAGGTGCAGGCCGACTACATCCTCGACCTCAAGCTGCGTCACCTGCAGAAAATTGAGGAGATGAAGATCAAGGGCGAGCAGGAGGAGCTGGCGGCCGAGCGGGCACGGCTTGAAGAACTGCTCGGCGACGACCACAAGCTGCGCCAGCTGATCGGTGAAGAGCTCAAGGAGGACGCCAAGAAATACGGTGATGCACGCCGTTGCCCGATCAACGCCAAGCCGCCGGCGCAGGCGCTCGAAGTCAACGAGATCGTGCCGGCTGAGCCGGTGACCGTGGTGCTGTCCAAGGCCGGCTGGATCCGTGCCGGCAAGGGACACGAACTCGATCCGCTGGCACTCAGCTACAAGGCCGGTGACGAATACCTCTGCCATGTGCGTGGCAAGACCCATCAGTTGCTGGTGCTGATCGACCACAAGGGGCGCTGCTACACGCTCAATCCGCGCGAGCTGCCGAGCGCGCGCTCGCAGGGCGAGCCGGTGACCAAATGGCTGGAACTGCAGGACGGCGGACGCATCGTCGGCTTGATGATGGGCGATGCACACGAGCGCTACGTGCTCGGCAGCGACGAGGGTTATGGTTTCCTCGCGCGCCTCGGTGATCTAGAAGCCAACAAGCGCGCCGGCAAGGCCGTGGTCAACGCCGGCGACGGCAGCGTGCTACCACCGCTGCGCGCGGCCGATCCGGCCACCGACCGCCTGGCGCTGGCGACCGCCGAAGGGCGTCTGCTGATCTTCCCCCTGAGCGAGTTGCCCGAGCTGGCCAAGGGCAAGGGTAACAAGCTGATCGCCCTCAAGGGCGAAGACCGCATACTCGGTGCCGCCGTGCTGTCGCCGACGGCGAGCCTGGAGCTGGTCTGCGGCAAGCGCACGCTGACGCTCAAGCCCGCGGACTTGCAACACTACGTCGGTTCGCGAGCGACCCGCGGCAGCCACCTGCCGCGGGGCTTCCAGCGCGTGGACGGCATGAACGCGGTGGAGGCCGCAAAACCCCAGTCATGAGGCGGTCGCGAACGTCGCGCTTGAATTCATGGTCATAGCCCGCAATTAGCCGGACATCGGTCCCGGGAATGCCGGCTATGAGCGTCTGTCCCAACCTTCGTGGAGTCGTTCTCGCGTCATGAAACGCATCGCATTGTTTTTGCTCACCAACATCGCGGTACTCGTGGTGCTCTCGGTGGTCGCCAGCGTGCTTGGCGTCGACCGCTTCCTGACCCAAGAAGGTCTCAGCCTGCAGGCCCTGCTGATCTTCAGTGCGATCTTCGGCATGGGCGGGTCGTTCATCTCGCTGGCGATGTCCAAGTGGATGGCCAAGCGCGCTACCGGCGCCCAGGTCATCACCCAGCCGCGGAACTCGGCCGAGATGTGGCTGTTACAGACGGTGGAGCGCCAGGCGCGCGCCGCCGGGATCGGTATGCCCGAGGTCGCGATCTACGACGCGCCGGAGCCGAATGCTTTCGCCACCGGCATGAACAAGGACAACGCACTGGTCGCCGTGTCCACCGGCCTGCTGCGCAGCATGAGCCAGGACGAAGTGGAGGCCGTGCTCGGTCACGAAGTGGCACACGTGGCCAATGGCGACATGGTCACCTTGGCCTTGATCCAGGGCGTGCTCAATACCTTCGTGATGTTCCTGTCGCGGGTCGCCGGCTACATCATCGACCGTGCGGTGTTCCGCACCGAGCGTGGCATCGGGCCGGGCTACTACATCACCGTGATCGTGCTGCAGATCGTGTTCGGTATCCTTGCGTCGATGATCGTCGCCTGGTTCTCGCGTCAGCGCGAGTTCCGCGCCGACGCCGGCGGCGCGCATCTGGCCGGCCGACGCAAGATGATCGCCGCGCTGGAACGGCTCAAGGCGGCGCACGGCCAGTCGACCCTGCCCGAGAACATGACCGCCTTCGGGATCACGGGCGGCAGGTTCGCGCAGCTGTTCTCCAGCCATCCGCCCCTCGATGCGCGCATCGCCGCGCTGCAGCAGTCGCATTCGGTGCGCTGACGCTTCGTGTGTCTGCTGGCGCTCGGGCCGGCCAGGCATGGGCCGGCCCGGAGTGCGCCGCGAAGGGCTTGATTTGCGCTCGACATTCGACGGACGCCGTCGTGCGCCGCGGGCCCATTCGGACCATTCGGCCAAGCGGTATGGGCTGGATTCGCTGGCTTCGATCCGCTATGATTCGCGCCCCTTGGGGCGGAACTCGATACCGATGGGCCGCGTCGGCTGACGCTTGGGTCGGGACCGCCTCCAGATACAAGGCTTGAGAAAGGCCCCTCCGCGGGCCTTTTTTGTTGGCGAAGCGTGACAGGAGGCGGCCAGTCAGGCGCATGGCGGTACTCACGAAGCGATTGCAGCAGATGCTCGAACCGGTCGTCGAAGCGCTCGGTTACGAGCTGGTGTTGCTCGAATTCAGCCCGAGCACCAAGAGTGCGTTGCTGCGGCTGTACATCGACGCGCCGGGGGGCATCAGCATCGACGACTGCGAGCGCGTGAGTCGTGAAGTGGCCGCACAGCTGGACGTCGAGGACCCGATCAGCGGCGGCTACCGGCTCGAAGTGTCTTCCCCCGGACTGGATCGCCCGCTGGTCAAGCCGATGCATTTTCAGCGTTTCGTCGGTGAGCAGGTACGGGTGCAATTGCTGGTACCGCGTGATGGCCGCCGTCGCTACATCGGCTGGTTGCGTCACGCCGGTTGCGATGGCGTGCGGCTGCAGACCAAGGACGGGCTCGTCGAGCTCGCCTACGCGGACATCGAGCGCGCGCGGTTGGTGCCCGAATACGATCGAGAGTAGGTGATCACATGAACAAGAACATCCTGTTGATGGTGGACGTGGTCTCCAATGAGAAGGGCGTCGACAAGGAATTGATCTTCGAGGCACTGGAAGCGGCGCTGGCGTCCGCTGGCAAGGAGCAGTACGGCGACGAAGCCGATCTGCGCGTGTCGATCGACCGTGAGACCGGCGATTACGAGACGTTTCGGCGTTGGACCGTGCTCGAAGACGATTCCGAAGAGTTCGAGTATCCGGAGCGTCAGATCAAGCTGTCGTATGCGCGCAAAGAGAAACCGGATGCGCAGCCCGGGGACGTGATCGAGCGTAAGGTCGATTCGGTGGATTTCGGCCGCATCGGCGCGCAGAAGGCCAAACAGGTGATCGTGCAAAAGGTGCGCGAGGCTGAGCGTGCGCAGGTGGTCGAGGCCTTCCGCGATCGCGTCGGGGAGTTGATCACCGGTCAGGTCAAGCGTCTGGAGCGTGGCAATGTCATCGTCGATCTGGGTGGCAATGCAGAAGCGATCATCCTGCGCGACCAACTGATCCCGCGCGAGTCCGTGCGCCCCGGTGATCGCATCCGCGGTTATCTTTACGAGGTCAGTCCGCAGGCGCGTGGCCCGCAGTTGTTCCTGTCGCGCACCTCGCCGCAGTTTCTGATGGAGCTGTTCAAGCTCGAAGTGCCGGAGATCGCACAAGGTCTGATCGAGCTCAAGGGCGCGGCCCGCGATCCGGGCTTGCGCGCAAAGATCGCGGTGCAGGCCAAGGACAAGCGTATCGACCCCGTCGGCGCCTGTGTGGGCATGCGCGGTTCGCGCGTGCAGAGCGTATCCAATGAGCTCGCCGGAGAGCGTGTCGACATCGTGCCGTGGGACGAGAACATCGCCCAGTTCGTCATCAATGCGATGGCGCCTGCCGAGGTCGAGACCATCATCGTCGACGAGGAGTCTCATTCGATGACGATCGGCGTGGCCGAGGAAAAGCTGGCACAGGCGATCGGGCGCGGCGGCCAGAACGTCCGGCTCGCGTCCGAGTTGACCGGCTGGGTGCTCAACGTGATGAGCACCGCCGACGCCGAGGCCAAGAAAGAGGAAGAAAATCAATCCGTTTTGCAGAGCTTCATGGAGGCGCTGGACGTCGACGAGGAAGTCGCGACCGTGCTCGTGCAAGAAGGCTTCACCACGCTCGAAGAGATCGCCTACGTACCCACCCAGGAGCTCCTGAAAATCGAGGAGTTCGACGAGGAGATCGTCGAGGAGCTGCGCAACCGTGCCCGTGACGTTCTGCTGACCAAGGCCATCGCCAAGGCCGAACAGCGCGCGCATGCGCAACCGTCGGAGGATCTGCTCGCGGTCGAGGGAATGGATGAGGATACGGCGTACCAGCTTGCCGAGTCCGGCGTGAGTGATTGCACGGCACTTGCCGACCTGGCCACGGACGAGCTCGTCGAGCTACTGCCGGAGCTGGGCGAGGCTCGCGCCTCGGCACTGATCATGGCAGCACGCGCAAAGGCCTACGCCTGAACTCGGCGCGGCAGAGCACACGCTCGGGAAGAAACGTTATGTCTACGGTAACCGTACAGGACTTTGCCAAGGAACTTGGTCGGCCGGTCGAAGAACTGCTCACGCAGTTCAAAGAGGCCGGCGTGGCGGTGACCAAGCCCGATGCAGCGGTGACGGCCGACGACAAGGTCGCACTGCTCAGTTATCTGCAAACCAAGACCCGCGGGGTCGCCAGTGGCGAGCCGCGCAAGATCACGCTCAAGCGGCGCGAAACGACCGAGTTGCGCCTCGGCGGCGGGCGCGGCACCCCGGCCAAGACGGTCAGCATCGAGGTGCGAAAAAAGCGCACCTACGTCAAACGCGACGAGCCGGAGATCCTGCAGCCGCCCGAGACGCCCGCCGAGCCGGATGAGGCTGCGGCGCGAGCCGCAGCCGAGCGCGAGGCCCAAGCGCGCGCGGCGGCCGAGGCCGAGGCGCGGCGGCAGCAGGAAGAGGCCGAGCGGCGGCAGCGGGAGGAGGAAGCTCAGCGCCAGCGTCTGGAGGCCGAGGCTGCGGCGCGTCGAGCCGAGCAGGAACATGCCCGCCTGTTGCAGGAGGACCCGCTCTATCGCGCCAAATGGGAAGCCGAGCAGGCGCGGATACGAGCAGCGGAAAACGTACGACGAGCCGCCGAAGCCGCGCGCAATCTGCCCGCTGCCCCGAGTGCGCTCGCGATGCCTCCGCCGTCGGCGCCGGGTCCATCGAAGCGCGCGGGTGGACGCGAGCGTGCCGCCCCGCACGGGCGCTCGGAGCTGCACCTTGCCGAGGGCAAGAGCGGTCGTCGTGAACGTAAGGCGAAGAAGCCTTCGGGGCGCGTGCGCGTCGAGAATGTGCACGTCTTCGAGAAACCGGTTGCGCCCATCGTTCGTGAGGTCGAGGTGCCGGAGGCCATCACGGTCGGTGAGCTGGCCAACCGTATGGCCGTCAAGGCGACCGAGCTCATCAAGGTGATGATGAAGAACGGCGTCATGGCAACGATCAACCAGACGCTGGATCAGGATACCGCGGCGTTGATGGTCGAGGAGTTCGGTCACAAGGCGCGCATGGTCAAGGCCAGCGACGTCGAGGAGAAGCTCGAACAAGCGGTGTCCGGTGAACCGGTCGACGTCGCGACCGAGCCGAGGCCGCCCGTGGTCACCATCATGGGGCACGTCGATCACGGCAAGACCTCGCTGCTCGATTTCATCCGCAAGACCAAGGTCGCGGCGGGGGAGGCCGGGGGGATCACTCAACACATCGGTGCCTACCATGTCCGTACGGACAAAGGCATCATCACCTTCCTCGACACCCCCGGCCACGCCGCGTTCACGCGTATGCGGGCGCGCGGTGCCCAGGTCACCGACATCGTCGTGCTGGTCGTGGCCGCGGATGACGGGGTGATGCCGCAGACGCGCGAGGCCATCCAGCACGCCAAGGCAGCCGGCGCGCCCATCGTCGTGGCGATCACCAAGATCGACAAGCCGGAGGCCGACCTCGACCGGGTCAAGGCCGATCTGGCCAAAGAGGAGGTGATCCCCGAGGATTGGGGTGGCGATGTCCAATGCGTCGGCGTCTCGGCGTTCACCGGGCAGGGCGTCGATGCGCTGCTCGACGCCATCCTGGTCCAGGCCGAAATGCTCGAACTCAAGGCGCCGATCGAGTCGCTGGCGCGCGGCACCATCCTCGAATCGTCCATCGAAAAGGGCCGCGGGCCGGTGGCCACCGTGCTCGTGCGCGCGGGTACGCTCAAGCAGGGCGATGTCGTTCTGTCGGGTCCGCACTTCGGCCGCGTGCGCGCGATGTTCGATGAAAACGGAAAGCCGGTGAAGCAGGCCGGTCCGTCGATCCCGGTGCAGATCCTGGGTTTGTCCGGTGCCCCCGATGCCGGCGACGACGTCGTCGTGGTCGCGGACGAACGCAGCGCGCGTGAACTCGCGCAGTTGCGTGAGCAGAAGCTGCGTGAACAGAAGCTGGCGCAGACGAGTGCCCTGCGCATGGATCAGGTCTTCGCCAAGATGGGTGAGGGTGAGGTCAAGCAGCTCAACCTCATGATCAAGGCCGACGTACAAGGATCGGCGGAAGCGATCGCCGATGCGCTGCGCAAACTGCCCAGCGACGAGGTCAAGATCAATGTGCTGTCGACCGGCATCGGGGGTATCAGCGAGTCGGATGTCGATTTGGCGCTCGCGTCCAAGGCGACGATCATCGGTTTCTCGGTGCGCGCCGATGCAGGCGCGCGCAAGCGCATCCAGGAAACCGGCGTCGACGTGCGTTACTACTCGATCATCTATGACATCCTCGACGATGTCCGCGACGCCGTCTCCGGTTTGCTCGGCACCGAGACGCGCGAACAGATCGTCGGCATTGCCCAGGTGCGCGAGGTATTCCGTAGCTCCAAGCTGGGTGCGATCGCCGGCTGCTTGGTCATCGAGGGTTCGGTGCAAAGGAACTTGCCGATTCGCGTGTTGCGCAACCAGACCGTGATCTACGAGGGTGTGCTCGAATCGTTGCGTCGCTTCAAGGACGATGTAAACAAGGTTGAAGCGGGCACGGAGTGCGGTATCGGCGTCAAGGATTACAACGACGTCAAGGTGGGTGACCAAATCGAGTGCTTCCAGCGCATCGAGGTCCGCCGCACGGTGGCTGCGGCCGCCTGATTCACGCTCAAGCGCGAGATGTGACGATGGCTGCGCGCGAGTTTCCGCGAACGCTGCGCCTCAACACCCAATTGCGTGAGGAGCTCGCGATCCTGATCCGAGATTCGCTCTCGGATCCACGCGTGACCGGGGTCACGATCACCTCGGTCGACGTCGCGCCCGATCTGCGTAGCGCCCGCGTGCGGGCCAGTGTCTTGGGCGACGATGCGCGCCTCGCCGTTGCCGTCGCCGGCCTCAACCGAGCGGCGGGCAGGTTGCGCAGCGCGCTGTCGAAGCGCTTACACCTGCGCCGTGTGCCTGAGTTGCGCTTCGAGGCCGATGGTGCGCTGCGTCAGGCCGAGCGTGTCAGCGCGCTGATTCGCAAGGTCACGCGCCGCGACGCCGACGAGGCCGCGGGCGACGACTGAAATCGCGCGGCAGGCACGACGACCATGGGCAGGCCCCGGCGAGTGAACCGCCACGTCGATGGCATTCTGCTGTTCGACAAGCCGCTCGGCGTGAGCTCCAACGACGCGCTGCAGCAGGTCCGGCGTCTCTACCAGGCCGACAAGGCCGGCCATACGGGCAGCCTCGATCCGCTGGCGACGGGTGCGCTGCCGATCTGCCTCGGCGAGGCGACCAAGCTCTGCGGCGTGTTGCTCGATGCGGACAAGCACTATGTCGCGGAGGCGCAGCTTGGGGTGCGCACCAGCACCGGCGACGCCGAGGGTGACGTCATCGAAACCGCTGCCGTGCCGTCTCTCGAATCGTTGACCCGCGCCGCCGCCGGAATGCTCGGCGAGATCGAGCAGGTGCCACCGATGTATTCGGCGCTCAAGCACGATGGACAGCGTTTGTACGCGCTCGCCCGTCAGGGGATCGAGATCGAGCGGCCGGCGCGCCGGGTCAGGATCCACGCGCTGCAGATCGAGCCTGCGTCGGCGCCGGACCGCTTCCGTGCGCAGGTACGCTGCTCCAAAGGCACCTATGTGCGCACGCTGATCGAGGATCTCGCGCGCATGGCGGGGAGCTGTGCCCATCTGACCGCGCTGCGGCGCACCGCGGTCGCGCCGTTCGAAGGCCGTGCGCTGGTGACGCTGTCGCAGCTCGAGGCAGCAGCCGTGCAGGGCGTCGAGGCGCTCGACCGGCTGTTGCTGGCGCCGGCGGCAGCGCTGGCGCATTGGCCGCGTGTCGCGGTGAACGATGTCCAGGCGCAGCGGCTGGCGCGCGGCCAGACACTCGCGCTCGGCGCGGCGGTCGAACCAGGCCGCGTGGCCGTGATCGACCGCACGGGGACACTACTGGGACTGGCCGAAGTGACCGTCGCGGGCTGCCTGCAGCCGCGGCGCTGGCTACGGATCGAACGCTCAGACCGCTTGTGATGGGTCTGTGGAAAAAGCTAGAATACCGGGCTTTCGAATTGACCTAACATCTTTGAGATTCTGGAGTTTGCAGCAATGACCGTGACCGCTGAACGCAAGACGGACCTCGTCAAGAAGTTCGCCCGCAGCGCCAATGACACCGGCTCGCCGGAGGTGCAAGTGGCCCTGCTCACCGAGCGCATCAAGGCGCTGGGCCCGCATTTCGAGCAGCACAAGAAGGACAATCACTCGCGTCGCGGTCTGCTCAAGATGGTCAACCAGCGTCGTCAGATGCTGGACTATCTCAAGCGCAAGGACGAGTCCCGTTACACCAAGCTGATCACCGAACTGGGCCTGCGCCGCTGATTCGCCTGCCGTCGTTGCTTGCAACTCCGCTCGAAACCCCCGCTGTGAGGCTGTGGCTTTCACCGGGGGTTTTTGCGTTTCTGGCACCCCGGCGGTTTTCGGCGCTGCGATGCGCCTGCGGCGCACTCCCTTTTGGCTCGAGTCAACATCCGGCAGTGCTTCGTGAGCGCGCGATGCGCGCACCGGCCTGTCGCCAACCGTGAGAACAACACCCATGGCCGTTCCCGCCACACCCGTTACGCCCATCCGCAAGACGTTCCGCTACGGCAACCGTGACGTCACTCTCGAAACCGGCGCGATCGCCCGGCAGGCCACCGCGGCCGTCGTCGTGAACATCGACGAGACCGTCGTGCTGGTCACCGTGGTGGCCAAGAAAGAAGCCAAGCCCGATCAGGATTTCTTCCCGCTGACGGTCGACTACCTTGAAAAGTTCTACGCCGGCGGCCGCATTCCTGGGGGATTCTTCAAGCGCGAAGGCCGTCCGACCGAGAAAGAGACCTTGACCAGTCGCTTGATCGATCGGCCGATCCGTCCGTTGTTTCCGGATGGTTTCTACAATGAGATCCAGATCATCGCGCAGGTGATGTCGCTCAATCCGGAGGTCGACGGCGACATTCCGGCGATGATCGGGGCCTCGGCGGCGCTGGCATTGTCCGGCGTGCCGTTCATGGGGCCGATCGGCGCTGCCAAGGTCGGCTACAAGAACGGCAACTACATTCTCAACCCCTCGAAGAGCGAATTGCTCGACTCGGAGCTCGAGCTCGTGGTCGCCGGCACCAAGGACGCGGTGCTGATGGTCGAGTCCGAAGCCAAGATGCTGCCCGAGCCGGTGATGCTCGGTGCCGTGCTGTTCGGCCACGAACAGATGCAGGCGGCGATCCAGGCGATCAACGAGTTAGCGGCCGAGGCCGGAAAGCCGAAATGGTCGTGGACGCCGCCGGACCGCAGCGCAGTCAAGGCCTTCGTCGCCCAGTTCGAGACCGCGATCACCGAGGCCTACGGCCATACCGACAAGCAGACGCGCTACGCCAAGCTCGATGAGATCGCCAAGCAGGCCAAGACCGCGCGACCCGCGGACGCACCGTTTACCGAAAACCAGATCAAGGCGGAGCTCGAGGAGCTCAAGGCCAAGATCGTGCGCAACCGCATCCTCGACGGTGCGCCGCGCATCGACGGTCGTGACCGTGAAACGGTTCGTCCGCTCGCGATCAGTACGGGCGTGATGCCACGCGCGCACGGCTCGGCGCTGTTCACCCGCGGCGAGACGCAGGCCATCGCGATCACGACGCTGGGCACCGGCAAGGATTACCAGATCATCGATGCGATCGACGGCGAGACCCACGATCATTTCCTGTTCCATTACAACTTCCCGCCGTACTGCGTCGGCGAGACCGGTCGCGTCAACATGCCCAAGCGTCGCGAGGTAGGGCACGGCCGCCTCGCCAAGCGGGGTGTCGCTGCGGTGATGCCCGATCTGGAAAAGGAGTTCCCTTACGTGGTGCGCGTGGTCTCGGAGATCACCGAATCCAACGGTTCGTCGTCGATGGCCTCGGTCTGCGGTGCCTGTCTGTCGCTGATGGATGCCGGCGTGCCGATCAAGGCGCCGGTGGCCGGTGTGGCGATGGGCTTGATCCTCGAGGGTGAGCGCTGGGCGGTGCTCACCGACATCCTCGGCGATGAGGATCATCTCGGGGACATGGACTTCAAGGTCGCCGGGACCGAAAGCGGCGTCACCGCACTACAGATGGACATCAAGGTCGCCGGTATCAGCGCCGAGATCATGGCGCAGGCGCTGACCCAGGCGAAGGCCGCGCGCTTGCACATTCTCAAGCAAATGAACGAGGTGTTGGCGGCACCGCGCAGCAATCTCTCGGTGTACGCGCCGCGAATCACGACGATCAAGATCCATCCGGACAAGATCCGCGAAGTGATCGGCAAGGGCGGGGCGACGATCCAGGCGATCACGCGCGAAACCGGTACGACGATCGACATCAGCGACGACGGCACGGTGAAGATCGCTGCGGTTGACGGCAAGGCAGCGGAGGCGGCTATCCAGCGCATCCAGGCGCTGACGCGTGAGGTCGAGGTCGGCGCGATCTACGAAGGCAAGGTGGCCAAGATCATGGATTTCGGCGCGTTCGTGACGATTGCGCCGGGCAAGGACGGCCTGGTGCACATCTCGCAGCTTGCCGACAAGCGCGTCGAGCGGGTCGAGGACGTGGTCAGGGAAGGTCAGGAGGTCCGCGTCAAGGTGCTCGAGGTGAGTCGCGACGGCAAGATCCGCCTGTCGATGAAAGCGGTCGACGTGGCCGTGACCTGAATCATGGTTGAACGGGGCCGGGTTCTGCGGCAGAATCCGGCCCCACATTCGGACATACGCTCTTCTGGTGTCCGCACCGAGCACCGGAGTAGCCTTTCTGGGGAGATCGGGGCTGCCCGCAGCGACCGGCAAAAAAGAAGCCCCCTGGGGAAACAGGGGGCAAGGTGCGAGAAAGGCGCAAGGCCTTTCTGGAGGAGACTCATCTGACCCGGCACGGCCACCCGGCCTGCCGGGTTTTTCGTTACCGCTTCATGTTGCGGTGCAGTATAAGGACGACTGACACCGAAGTCAATAGCCAGGCGGTTTTAATAACGTGATATTAATCATAGACTTACCATGTTCAGGCGGAACATTTGTGACGCATCCGTCACTTGTGGCTCGTTTTGCCGATGGTCGGGAGCGGGCCGGACGCGGGCGCCCAAGCCGCCCAATGCAAGCGCGTGTGGCGGGCGCTGCGCGGTCCGAGTGGGGTCAGCGGTCTTCGGGGGCGCCATGGTCGATGCCGGCGCGACGCTTGATCGACTTGGCGCGCGAGGACAGATTGCGCAGGAACTCGGCGCGTACCGAACGCCAGATCGGCATCTGGCGTTCGGCGAGATCGACTAGATGCTGAATCGGCTGGGGTGCTTGGCCGAGCAGCCCGCGCAATTGTTCGGTGAACTGCTGCTGCTGTTCCTGGAACAGTTGCGCCGACAGTTCGAGATAGCGGCCGATGCTGTTCTGCATGGGATCGCCGTAGTAGCGGATGATGGACTGCAGCAGTTCCGTGGTGAAGATCGGATTGCCGCCTTCCTCCTGCTCGGCAATGACCTGCAGCAGGATGCTGCGGGTGATGTCTTCGCCGGTGCGCTTGTCCTCGACGCGGAAATCGACGCGTTCCAGGACCAGCTTGCGGATCTCTTCCAGCGTGATGTAGCGGCTGATGTGGGTGTCGTACAGACGCCGGTTCGGATACTTCTTGATGATGCGGGGTTCGCTCATGTCAACGGAGCTCAAGGATCGATGCCGCAGCGCTTTTGCTGCATAGCATCATGCCAGACTCAAAGGGCGTGCTCCACTTTGATGCAGGCTGTCGACGGCACGCGAGCCGCGTCCCAGTTCGCGCGCGCCCAGGTGAGCACGTCGTCCACCGCGCCCCGACGCAACTCCTGCGGCGGCGCCTGGCCCAGCCAGCGCAGGCACAGCCACAGATTGTGGGCGGCCGCGGCCGTGTCCACCGCGGGGGCATGCGTCTGCTTGGACAGTTTGCGGCCGTCGGCGGTGACCAGCACCGGTAGGTGACGGTACCGAGGTGCGGTCTGGGCGAGGGCGCTACAAACCTCGAGTTGCATGAAGGTCGAGGCCAGCAGATCGGCGCCGCGCACCACCTCGGTGATGTCCTGTGCCTGTTCGTCGACGACGCAGGCGAGCTGGTAGGCGGGGATGCCGTCGCGTCGGCGCACGACGAAATCGCCGATCTCGGAGGGCATGCGGCAGCCCTGCGATCCTTGCCAGCCATCTTCGAAGCGCCGTTCCCCGGCCGCGACCTTGAGTCGCCACGCGCCGGTCTCGAAATCCAGGCGACGCCCGCGGCAACGCCCGTCGTAGACCGGCCCGTCGCGCCCGGCTCGTGCCCGCTCGCGCAATTGCGCGCGGCTGCAATCGCAGGCATACAACTTACCGTCGTCGCGCAACGCCCGCAGTGCGACGGCGTAGACATCGAGCTGCGCCGACTGGTAGCGCGGGGCTTCGTCCCACAGCAGTCCGTGAGCTTCGAGCTGGCGCAGGATCTGCGCGCTCGCGGAAGGATCGCAGCGCTCGCGGTCGAGATCGTCGATGCGCAACAGCCAGCTGCCATTGGCTGCGCGTGCACACAGCCAGCTCGCTAGTGCGGTCAGCAGGGATCCGAGATGCAGCGGTCCGCTCGGCGTCGGTGCGAAGCGCCCGCGATAGCGGGGTTTCGGATTGCCTGCGGCGCCGGTGTGTGTCGGGGATTCGATCATCGGCTCGCCCGCGTGCCCCGATTCACAGACCCAAGACACGTGCATGCTACATTAACTTCATCACTCAAGCCGCTGAACCCGCATCGAATGGACCCTGAAGATCCCGAGCCTGCACGACACGGTTCCGACGCATGAGCCTGCGCGCCGTCCTGTTCGACGTCGACGGCACGCTCGCCGACACCGAGGCCCTGGGCCATCGTCCGGCGTACAACCGGGCGTTCCGTAAGCTTGGCCTGCCGCTGCGCTGGGGGCCCAAACTCTACCGACGTCTGCTGCGTTTGCCGGGTGGGCGCGAGCGGCTCAAGTACTACGTACAGCGCTACCACCCGGATCTGGGTGCCGAGCAGGCCGAGGCCGAGGCCGACATCGATGCCTGGGTCGCCAAGGTGCATGAGCTTAAATCCAAGTACTTCCGCCGGCGCATGCGCCAGGGCAAGGTGCCGCTGCGTCCGGGCATCGCGCGGGTGATGCGCGAGGCGCGACGCGAGGGTCTGCGCCTGGCCATCGTCACCAACGCCAGCCTCAAGACGCTCAAGCCCGTGCTCAAGTACTGCATGGGGCCAGAGCTCGCCGCCGAGATCGACGTGATCGCGTCCGGAGAGGAAGTGGCGCACAAGAAGCCGGCGCCGGATCTGTATTGGCTCGCGATGCAACGGCTCGGCGTGGATGCACGGGACTGCATCGCGCTCGAGGACTCCGAAATGGGTCTGGCGGCGGCAACCGCGGCCGGCGTCACCGCGGTCGTGACCGTGAATCGCGACACCATCGGGCAGGACTTCGATGCGGCCGCGCTGGTGATGTCGAGTCTCGGCGAACCCGGTGCGCCGGCGCGGGTGCTGCGCGGCACGCTGCCGGGCGTGCCGTGGGTGACGGTCGACGCGCTGCGCTGGATCCTCGATCACGCGAATCCACCGCAGGCTCAGGCCGCGTAAAGGCGTTTGCCGACGGGCTGCCGATATACTGCGCCCGGTTCGACGCGGCGGGGAGCGCATGCGACGCTGGAACGGCTGGGGAGAAGAGGGCGACGAGTACGCGCTGAGCGATGATGCGCGCGCCTTCCTCGCCGCGCGCATCGGACCGGGTCGGGCACCGCATGACGCCAGCTTGCAGCAAGTCGTCGAGCGCGTCGGGGCGAGCCGCCTGCCGTCGTCGGGGCACGGCTTCGAAACCGACGCCAAAATCCGCGTGCTGCATGCGCGCGGACAGAGTTTTCCGGACTGGATCGCGCTGCGCTGTGGCCGCATAGGGCCCTGTGCCGACGGCGTCGCCCTGCCGTCGAGTCACGACGAGGCGGCGCAGGCCTTGGCCAGCGCGCGCAAGCTCGGGGCGATCGTCGTGCCCTATGGCGGTGGCACCAGCGTCGTCGGCCATTTGAACGTCCCGGCGAGCGACCGCCCGGTGGTCAACATCTCGCTGGCGCGCATGAACCGTCTGATGGTGGTCGACGACAAGGCCTGGCTCGGGACCTTCGGCGCCGGTACGCCGGGGCCGCAGGTGGAGGCGCAGCTTCGCGCGCACGGCTTCATGCTCGGCCATTTTCCGCAGTCGTATCCGTACTCGACGCTCGGCGGCTGGGTGGTCACGCGCTCGTCCGGCCAGCAGTCGCTGCGCTACGGCCGTATCGAGCAGATGTTCGCGTCGGGACGATTGGCCACGCCGCGTGGTCAGTGGAGCGTCGGCGGGGTACCGGCTTCGTCGGCCGGGCCCGATCTGCGTGAAGTCGTGCTCGGTTCGGAAGGGCGCCTGGGTCTGCTCACCGAGGTGAGCGTGCGTCTGCGCCGCCTGCCGGAGGAGGAGAGTTTCCACGGCGTGTTTTTCCCGAACTGGGCTTCGGCGATCGATGCGGTGCGCGCGATGGTGCAGGCCGATCTGCCGCTGTCGATGCTGCGCCTGTCCAACGAAGTCGAAACCGAAACGCAGTTGCGCCTCGCCGGTCATCCACAGTTGATCCTGTGGTTGCAGCGCTACCTGGGCATGCGCGGCATCGACGAAGGCAAGTGCATGCTGATGCTCGGCGTCACCGGCACGCTGGCCGAATGCCGGCGCACGCGGCGCGACGCCCTGGCGATCGCCAAGCGCCATCGCGGCGTGCATGTGGGCAAGGGCATGGGCAAGGCCTGGGTACGCAATCGTTTCCGTGGGCCCTTGCTGCGCAATGCACTGTGGGCACTGGGCTACGGCGCCGACACCGTCGAGACCTGCGTCAACTGGCCCAAGGCGACCGCGCTCATGCGCGCGATCGAACAGGCGGCGCACGATGCGCTGGCCGGCGACGACGAACGCATCCACGCTTTCACGCACCTGTCGCACGTGTACCGGCAGGGTTGCAGCATCTACTCGACCTTCGTGTTCCGTTCGGCCGGCGATGCCGATGCCGATCTCGAACGCTGGCGCAAGCTCAAGACGCGGGTGTCCGAGGTGATCGTCGCGCACGGCGGCACGATCAGTCATCAACACGGTGTCGGTGTCGATCACGCAGCGTATCTGCCGGCGGAGAAGGGCGCGCTGGGCATGGACCTGCTGCGTGCCGTCGCCCGCGAGGTCGATCCCGACGGCATGATGAATCCGGGCAAGCTGTTTACATGAGCGAGCGTGCGGATGACCGCGCGAATTGAGCTGTCGGCGCTCGACCCGGGTTACGATCTGATCGTCGTCGGCGGCGGCATCACCGGCGCCGGCGTGTTCCGCGAGGCCGCGCGCAGCGGTGCGCGCGTGCTGCTGGTCGAGGCGCGCGATTACGCATCGGGCACGTCTTCGCGGTCGTCGAAGCTGGTGCACGGCGGTTTGCGCTATCTCAAGAACGGACAGTGGCGGCTGACGCTGGAGTCGGTCCGCGAGCGAGAGCGGCTGCTCGACGAAGCGCCGGGTCTGGTCGAGCCGCAGACCTTCCTGATGCCGATCTATGCTGGACGCAAGCCGGGTCGCTGGCTGATGCAGTTCGGCCTGCGCGTCTACGACTGGATGGCCGGTGCGCGCCGCTCGCGCTGGCTCGACGCGCCGGCAGCACGCGCCGCCGAAGCCAATCTCGCCGATGATGGACTGCTCGGTGCGATGGTCTACGAGGATGCACGCACCGACGATGCGCGCCTGGTACTGCGTCTGATCTTCGATGCCTGCGCCGACGGCGGTACCGCGCTGAACTATGTCGCGGCGACCCTGCGCAGCGAGAACGGACGGGTGTGCGGCGTGCGCCTGCGCGATGCGGTCAGCGGCTGCGAGCGGGACATCGAGGCCGGTATGGTCGTCAACGCGACCGGTGCCTGGGCCGCGGCGCTGCCGGGGGCGCCGGCCGCTGCGCCCAAACTCAGGCCGCTGCGCGGCAGTCACTTGCTGTTCTCGCCGCGGCGCTTCGCGCTGCGCCACGCCGTGTCCTGGCTACACCCCCAGGACCAGCGGCCGGTGTTCGCCTATCCCTGGGAAGGCGCGGTGATCTGTGGCACGACCGATCTGGACCATCGCGAGGCGCTGGACACGCCACGCATGACGCCGGCGGAACGCGACTATCTGCTGGCCGGCCTCGCCGCGCAGTTTCCGAGCCTGAAGCTGGGTGCCGGTGACGTCATCAGCACCTACGCCGGCGTGCGCCCGGTGGTCGACGGCGGCAAGGACGATCCTTCGGCCGAATCGCGCGAGTCGGCGCTCTGGCGCGCACCCGGACTCATCGGCATCACCGGCGGCAAGCTGACGACGTTTCGCGTGACCGCGCACGAGGTCTTGCGCGCCGCCGCGACCGAGCGGCCGCGGCTCGCGCCGGAATCGGCGCGGCCGCTCTTCGCATCGGCCACGCCAGTGGCCAGCCAGCGACGGCTCTACGGGCGTTTGGGCGCCGCCGCGGCCGGCGCGCTGCTGCAACAAGTCCCCGGCGAGGATCTGCGGACCATCGGCGAGACGCCCTGGACCTGGGCCGAGCTGCGCTGGGCGGCGCGCCACGAGCAGGTCGTGCATCTGGACGACCTGCTGCTGCGACGCACGCGTCTGGGCCTAGTGATCGAAGAAGGTGCGCGTGCGCTGCTGCCGCAGGTGCTCGCCATCTGCCGTGAAGAGCTGGGCTGGGACGCGCAGCGCTGCGCAAGCGAGGAGCAGCGCTATCTCGCGTGCTGGCGCGCGCAGCATGCGCCGTTGGCGGCGTGATGCCAAAGCATCTGCTCGCGCTGGACGTTGGCACACAGAGCGCCCGCGCGCTGGTGTTCGATGCGCGGGGCGAGCTGCTCGGCAAGGCGCAGCAGGCCTTCGAGCCGGTCTACGTCTCGCCGCAGCCGGGCTGGGCCGAGCAGGATCCGGAGCGCTACTGGGCGGCGATGTGTGCCTGCAGCCGCCAGCTCTGGTGCGACGGCCTGCGGCCGGACGACATCGCCGCATTGGCCCTGACCACGCAGCGCGCGACGATGATCTGCGTCGACGCCGCCGGACGGGTGTTGCGGCCGGCGATCGTCTGGCTCGATCAGCGCCGCTGTACCGTGCCGCCGCGGCTGTCGGCGTTCTGGCGCGCAGCGTTCCGCGTCGCCGGCGCCACGTCGCTGATCGCGCACTTGCAGCGCGAGGCCGACGCCAACTGGCTGGCGCAGCACGAACCGGCGCTGTGGCGCCAGACGAGTAAGTTTTTGTTCCTGTCCGGCTGGCTGACCCAGCGGCTGGTCGGCGCGTACGTGGATTCGGCCGGCTGCCAGGTTGGCTTCGTGCCCTTCGATTACAAGCGTCTCGACTGGGCCGGTCCGCGCGATTTCAAATGGCAGGCAATCGCACTGCGCCGCGATCAGTTGCCGGATCTGGTGGCGCCCGGCGCGCCACTGGGCGCGCTGACGCCGGCGGCCGCCGAAGCCCTGGGTGTGCCGCCGGGCTTGCCGCTGATCGCCGCTGCCGCTGACAAGGCCTGCGAGGTGCTCGGCAGCGGCGCGACCACGCCCGATACTGCCCAGCTCAGCTTCGGCACGACGGCGACGATCAACACCACGCAGCCGCGCTATATCGAAGTGCAACGCATGCTGCCGGCGTACCCGGCGGCGATACCGGGTGCCTGGAACACCGAGATCCAGATCTATCGCGGGTTCTGGATGGTGTCCTGGTTCAAGCGCGAGTTCGCGCATCGCGAACAGGCACTTGCGGCCGAGCGTGGCGTTGCCGTCGAAGCGCTGTTCGACGAGTTGGTCGCCAGCGTGCCCGCGGGCTCGATGGGTTTGATGCTGCAGCCGTACTGGTCGCCGGGCGTGCGCGATCCGGGACCGGAGGCCAAGGGCGGTATCATCGGCTTTGGTGACGTGCACACCCGCGCGCACTTCTACCGCGCGATCCTCGAAGGCCTGGTCTATGGTCTGCGCGCCGGACGCGACGAGATCGAGCGTCGCACCGGCGTGCTGATACGGCGGCTGCTGGTTTCGGGCGGTGGTTCGCAGTCGGACCAGGCGATGCAGATCACCGCCGACATCTTCGGCCTGCCGGCCGAGCGGCCGCCGATCTACGAGACGTCGGCGCTGGGCGCGGCGATCAACGCCGCGGTCGGGCTCGGCTGGTATCGCCATCACCGGGACGCGGTGGCGGCGATGACCCGCAAGGGCAAGGTATTCGAGCCTCAGCCGCAGGTCGCAGCGCTCTACGACGCCCTTTACCGCGAGGTCTATCGACGCATGTACGCGCGCCTGCAGCCGCTGTATGCGCGCATCCGCCGTATCACCGGCTATCCGCCGCCGTAGGCCCGGGAACTGGCGCCACCGCCGACGATGCGCCACCACGCACCGCTGATCACATAGCGCGGAAAGTTCACGAACTGCTCGGCAACGAGGCGTTGCACGAAGACCCAGACCCCGGCCCAGGGTTCGGGGGGGACGGCCTCGCGATCATGCCCGAGGCCCTGCAGGAACACCGACACGACCATCAGCAGCACGCCGTCGAAGGCGGCGACCAAGCCTTGGAACAGCAGCGCGGCGAGAGAATCGAGGGCGCCCCACCAGAACAGCGGCACGGCGAGGATGTGCAGGATGAGGTTGCCTCGGTCCTGATGGCGCTCGGCATAGCCGGCCCACTGGGCTTCGAGCAGGGTGGTAAAGGTGGTCAAGGCGTGCTCCCGGCTCCTGTTGGATCGACGTGCCAGGCCGGTGGTGGCAGGCTGCCGTTCCAGCCGGGCTGGCGGTGTTCGACCGACACGTGGGTGTAGATGCCGCCGCGGACGTTGAACACCGCGGTCAGGCGCATGAAGCGCGGCTTTGTCGCGGCGACCAGGTCGTCGAGGATCTCGTTGGTCACTGCCTCGTGAAACTTACCTTCGTCTCGGAAGCTCCAGATGTAGAGCTTGAGCGACTTGAGCTCGACGCACAGCCGATCCGCGACGTATTCGAGGTACAGCGTGCCGAAATCCGGCTGGCCGGTCTTGGGGCACAGGCAGGTGAACTCCGGGATGCGCATGCGGATCGCGAAATCGCGCTGTGGTGCCGGATTCGGAAAGGTTTCGAGGGATTTGCTCGGCTGGGTCGACATCACCGACGGCAGGCCAGTGGACGGGCTGGCCGCTTAATTTACACTACGCGCCCCGCGCACTTCCGTGCCGTTCTCCACTCAAAACACCGCGCCCGCGTCAGGCGCAAGAGCATTCGATCCGCATGCGCCTTTCAGGCATCAAGCTCGCCGGCTTCAAATCCTTCGTGGACGCCATGCACTTGCCGCTGCCGGTGAACCTCACTGCGATCGTCGGCCCCAACGGTTGCGGCAAGTCCAACATCATCGACGCCGTGCGCTGGGTGTTGGGCGAGACCAGCATGAAGAATCTGCGCTCCTCGGACGCCGAGGACGTGATCTTCAACGGCTCGAAGACGCGCAAACCGGTGGGCCGCGCGTCGGTGGAACTGCTGTTCGACAACAGCGACGGCACCATCGGCGGCCCGTACGCCGCGTACAGCGAAATCTCGGTCCGCCGCGAGCTGACGCGTGAGGGCGGGTCGCAGTACTACCTCAACGGTGCCAAGTGCCTGAAGCGCGATGTCACCGACCTGTTCCTCGGCACCGGTCTGGGCGGCAAGAACCAGTACGCGATCATCGAACAGGGCATGGTCTCGCGCATGATCGAGGCCAAGCCCGAGGAGCTGCGCCACTGGCTCGAAGAGGCAGCCGGCATCTCCAGATACAAGGACCGCCGCCGCGAAACCGAGTCGAGAATCAGGCAGACCCGAGAGAATCTCTCGCGTCTCAATGATTTGCGATCAGAAATTCAGCAAAGACTCGAAGTTCTGACCAAGCAGGCGGCGAACGCGGAGAAGTACAAGGCCGCCAAGGCCGAGGAACGCCAGCTGCGCGCCGAGATCCTGGCGCTGCGCATGCGTCAGTTCGACGAGCAGTGCAGCGGACACGAGACGGCGATCGCCGAGCTGGAACGCGCGCTCGACGCGGCGCGGACCAGAGTCGGCGAGCTCGCCGAGGCGCGCCTGCGCGCAGAGATCGAAAGCCGCGCGCTCGCCAACCGTCTGGGCGAAGAGCAGAGCCGAGTCTACGAAGCCGAGGCACGGCTCGCGCGCCAGGAGCAGAGCTTGCAGCATGCCCTGGAGCTCAAGCAGCTCAAGGTCCGCGAGCTCGATCAGATCGCGCGCCAGCTCGCCGAACTCGACGCGCGCGGGGGGCGCGAGCAGCAGCGGCTCGAAGAGGCTCGCCGCCAACTCGCCGAACTCGAACGCCGGGTCGCCGATGCCGAGCGCATCGAGGTGGAGGCGCAGTCCGCGGTGCTCGCGGCCGAGGAAGAGGCGCAGGAACAACAGCGGCGCTGGGACGCATTCGTGCAGGACGCCGAGACGCCGCTATCACAGACCGAGGCCGAGCGTGTGCGCGTGCAGCAGCTCGAGCGCGCGCGCTTCCAGAACGACGAGCGGCTGCGCCGGCTGCAGGCCGAGCTGGCGCAGATCCACATCGAACCGATCCGAGAGAGCCTCGTCGAGGCCGATCGCGAGCTGGCAGCGCTCAACGCCGAACTGGCTGATGCCGACGAGCGCCTGCGGGACATGGACGCGCAACTACAGCAGTGGCGCGACGAGCGCAGCGCCGCAGAAGCCGCGCTACACGAGGCCCGCCAACAACTGCAGGCCGCACGTGGCCGCGTCGCCTCGCTCGAAACCTTGCAGCAAGCAGCGCTGCGCGAAGACGATGCCAGCCTCAACCAGTGGTTGGCACACAACGGTCTTGGCGCGTGTCCGCGCCTGGCGGCCGCGCTGCAGGTCGATGACGGCTGGGACGACGCCGTCGAGCAGGTGCTCGAAGGCCTGCTGCAGGCGCCGGTGGTGCCCGATTTCGCCAACCGAGTCCGGGCGCTGCACCCGCCCGACGCCGGGATCGCGCTCCTCGCCGACACCACCGCGCGCGGTACGCACGGCCTCGCCGCCCAGGTCAGCGGGCCGCAGGCGGTGATCGATCTGCTGCACGGCATTCACACCGCCGAGAGTCTGGACCAGGCCGAGGCGCTGCTGCCGACACTAGCCGCCGGCGAATCGGTGATCACGCGCGACGGCATCTGGTGCGGTGCGCAGTTCCGCCGTTATCCGCGCCGCGGCGGTGCCGAGGGCGGCGTGATCGCGCGCAGCCAGTTGCTCAAGCAGCTCAAGGTACAGGTCGAGACCCAGCAGCGACAGGTGCTCGACCGCGAACAGGCGCTCGGCGAGCTGCGTGCGCGCATCCACGCGGCCGAACAGGCGCGGCGCGACACCTCGTCGAAGTTCGACCAATTGCGCCACCGTCAGGCGCAGAAGCTGGCGTTCCGCCAGGCGCAGGCGGTGCGTCTGGAACAGGCGCAGCAGCGTTTCGAAGCGCTCAGCCAGGAGATCGAGTCACTCGATCGCGCCCGCGAGCAGCAGGCGGAAGAACTCGAAACCGCGCGTACGCGCCTGTCGTCGCTCGAGCAGATCGCGCAGGAGCTGCGCGACAAGCGCGCGACGATGCAGCAGAGCCTGCAGCGCGCACGTGATGCCGTGGCGCGTGCACGCCATCAGGCACTGCAGGCGCAGCAGGCGCGCAACGGCCTGCAGGTGCAGCTCGCCGGTGCGCGCAGTGCGCTGGCGGCGCTGGCGCAGGCGATCACCGACGTCGAGGCTGCGCGGGAAGCGCTTCTGGCACGGCGGCTCGAAGAGGAACGCCACGCCGCCGAACTCGATGCGCCGCTGCAGAACCAGGCCGGCGACGTCGAGCAGGCGCGTGCAGCGGTCGAGACGGCGCGCGCCGGTCTGCGCGGCGTCCGCGAGCAGGTCGAAGCGGCCGAGCGGACGTTGCTACAAGCCACGGAGGCGGCGCGCGCGGCCGATGCCGAGAAGGACGCGGCCATGGAGCGGTTGCAGCAGGCCAGACTGGAGTTTGAGAACCTGCGTGCGCACCGCGACAGTCTGAACGAGCAGATCGCCGAAACCGGCTTCGAGCGTGAGGCGCTGTTCGCCGGGCTCGCCGAGGACGCGACGCTGGCGAACTGGGAGGACCGGCTCGGCGTCGTGCTGCGGCGTATCGAGCGGCTCGGCGCGATCAATCTGGCTGCGATCGAGGAGCTGGAGGAGGCGCGCGCGCGCGAGGCTTATCTCGCCGAGCAGCACGCCGACCTGCACAGCGCGCTGGAGACGCTCGAAGAGGCGATTCGCAGAATCGACACCGAGACCAAGGAGCTGTTCCGCCAGACCTTCGACAAGGTCGATGCGATGTTCCGCGATCGCTTCCCTAAGCTGTTCGGCGGCGGCGAGGCCTATCTGGAACTGACCGGCGAGGATTTGCTCGATACCGGCGTGCGCGTGATGGCGCGTCCGCCGGGCAAGCGCAATTCCACCATCCACCTGCTGTCCGGCGGCGAGAAGGCGATGACCGCGGTGGCGCTGCTGCTGGCCCTGTTCCAGCTCAATCCAGCGCCGTTCTGCCTGATGGACGAGGTCGACGCGCCGCTCGACGACGCCAATGTCGGCCGCTTCTGCGAGGTGGTCCGCGAAATGTCGCAGAACGTGCAGTTCATTATCATCACGCACAACAAGATCACCATGGAGCTGGCGCGTCAGTTGCACGGAGTGACCATGCAGGAGCCGGGCGTCTCGCGCCTGGTCAGCGTGGACATCGAGCAGGCCGTCGAGCTGGCGACCGAGCAGGGAACGAAGGAATGAGTCCGACGCAGTGGGCGCTTCTGATCGTGGGCGCGGTCGCCGTCGTCGCGATCTATTGGTTCAGTCGTCGCGAACGGCCCGCTTCGCGCCGCCGCAGCGAGGCGCCGGTGAAGGCGCTCAAGCTGCCGGGCTCGGCGTCCGGCGGCGGCAGCGACCAGATGGACATGTTCTCGCGCTTCGGCGAGTTCGACGAATTCGGTGTCGGCAAGCCGCGCAAGCGCGTATCCCCGGACCTGGGCAGCGGTGCGCCGGCGGCTGGCGGGCAGAGCGCGGTGGCCGCAGCGGCGCAGCCGCAGGAGAAGATCGTCGCCCTGCTGATCGCCGAACGCGAGGGCACGGCAATCTTCGGCGAGCGTATCCACGCCGCGTTGCAGGCGCAGGGTCTGCAGTTCGGCGAGCGCAAGATCTATCACCGCTTCGCCCGTGGCGTGCCCGTGTTTTCGGTCGCCAGCCTGATCAAGCCCGGGTATCTCGACCCGGCGCAGCGTCGCGAGTTTTCGACGCCGGGGCTGTCGGTGTTCATGGTGTTGCCGGGGCCGACGGCGCCCGAAGAAGCCATCGCCGACATGTTCCTGACCGCGCGCGCGCTCGCGCGGGAGCTCAATGCCGACGTCTACGACAGCAACCGCGAGCTGCTGACCGCCGCGGCGGAAAGCGCGATCGTCGCCGACGTCAAGGCCTGGGCGCAGCGGCACGGGCTCTAGGGGCGCAGGGCCTTGGGGGCGCCGGACGCGGCCGTACGGCGGGCCGAGCAGCTTCGCCGCGAGCTGCGCGAGCACGATCACCGCTACTACGTGCTCGACGACCCGAGCATCTCGGATGCGGAGTACGACGCGCTGCTGCGCGAGTTGCAGGCGCTGGAGGCCGCACATCCGGAGCTGCTGACGCCGGATTCGCCGACGCAGCGCGTCGGCGGCGCGCCGTCCGCCGCGTTCGCGACGGTGCGGCATCGCGTACCGATGCTGTCGCTGAACAACTGCTTCAGCGAGGCCGAACTCGCGGAGTTCGACCGACGTGTGCGCGAAACCCTCGGATGTGCGCGCGTCGACTATGTCGCCGAACCCAAGCTCGACGGCCTTGCCGTGTCGCTGCTGTACCGCGACGGTCGCTTCGTCCAGGGCGCGACGCGCGGCGACGGCGAGACCGGCGAGGACGTTACCGCCAATCTGCGCACCATCCGCGCGCTGCCGCTGCGGCTGCGCGGCGCGCCACCGCCGCTGCTCGAGGTGCGCGGCGAGGTCTTTCTACCGCACGCCGGCTTTCGCCGTATGAACGAGGAGGCGACGGCGCGCGGCGACAAGCTCTACGTCAATCCGCGCAATGCGGCGGCCGGCTCGCTGCGCCAGCTCGATCCGGCCGTGACGGCGACGCGGCCGCTGTCGCTGTACGCCTACGGCCTGGGTCACGTCGAGCAGTGGACCATGCCGCGCCATCACCACGAGGTGCTGGCGCAACTGCGTGACTGGGGCTTCCCGGTGTCGCCGCTGATCGAGGTCGTGAGCGGTGTGGATGGCTGCCTGGCCTACTACGCGCGGATGCAGCAGCGGCGCGCCGAGCTCGCCTTCGACATCGACGGCGTGGTCTACAAGCTCGACGATCTCGCCGGCCGCGAAGAACTGGGTTTCGTTGCGCGCGCGCCGCGCTGGGCGATCGCGCACAAGTTCCCGGCCGAGGAAGCGCAGACGGTGCTGGAGAACGTCGAGTTCCAGGTCGGCCGCACCGGCGCGCTGACGCCGGTCGCGCGGCTGCAGCCGGTGTTCGTCGGCGGTGCGACGGTATCGAACGCGACGCTGCACAACATGGACGAGATCCTGCGCAAGGACGTGCGCATCGGCGATACCGTGATCGTGCGCCGCGCCGGCGACGTGATTCCCGAGGTCAAGGCGGTGGTGCTCGCCCGGCGTCCGCCGGGTGCGCGTGCGGTCGAGCTGCCGCCCTGTTGCCCGGTTTGCGGCGGTCGCGTGGAGAAGGATCAAGGCGAGGTCATCGCGCGCTGCACCAACGGTCTGTCGTGCCGAGCGCAGTTGCACGCGGCTTTGCTGCACTTCGTCTCGCGGCGGGCGATGGACATCGAGGGCCTGGGCGAGAAGCTGCTCGCCCAGCTGATCGAGCGAGAGTGGGTGCACACACCGGCGGACATCTATCGTTTGAACGTCGAGCGTCTCGCCGAGCTGGAACGCATGGGCGAGAAGTCGGCGCAGAACCTGGTCGATGCGATCGAGCGCAGCAAGCAGACCACGCTCGAACGTTTTTTGTATGCACTCGGCATACGCGACGTCGGCGAGGCCACGGCGCGCGATCTGGTACGCCACTTCGGCACGCTCGAGGCGCTGATCGCGGCGGCGCAGGCGGATGCGCCGACCGCCCACGCCGACAGGGACAAGGCGCGTTGCCCACGCCTTCGCGCGGTGCCGGATGTCGGGCCGGTGGTCGCCGCGCACATCAGCCACTTCTTCGTCGAGCCGCGCAACCTCGAGGTGATCGCCGCGCTGCGCGATGCCGGCGTGCATTGGCCCGAGGCGCAGGCGGCGCGCGAGGGGCCGCTGTCCGGCAAGACCTTGGTGCTCACCGGCTCGCTGCCGGGAATGACCCGTGACGAGGCGCGCGCGCTGATCGAGGCGGCCGGCGGCAAGCTGGCCGGCTCGGTGTCGAAGAAGACGGACTACGTCGTCGCGGGCGAATCGGCCGGAGCCAAGCTCGCCAAGGCCGAGCAGCTCGGCATACCGGTGATCGATCTCGACGGCCTCAAGGCCTTGCTTGCGGCAAGGCCCTGAAGGCGTCGCGCTCAAGTGCGTTGCGCGGCGCGTTCCTCGGGCGTGTGCGCGCTGATCGACAGTGCGTGGATGTCCGTCTGCATCAGGGCGTCGAGCGCGGCGTAGACCGCGCGGTGTCTTTGTAGCGGGCGCAGACCGGCGAATGCCGCACTGACGATCTCGACACGAAAATGCCCTTTGCCGCTGGCCGCGCCGGCGTGGCCGGCGTGTCGATGGCTGTCGTCGTGCACGGCGAGATGGTCGGGTGTGAACGCCTGTTGCAGTGTGGCGCGAATGCGCTCGACGCGGTTCATGGCAGCACCTCGGGATACCCCTGCGCTATCGCACTGTGGATTGGCAGCGAGCCCGGTGCGTCCTCATCGAGCCTCGTGTACCGCATCACTCCTCCGGCAGGTACTGACGCAGAAACGGCACGTGGGCGATGAAGAACACGAACATCAGGATCGTGAAGCCGAAGGTCTTGAACTGCACCCAGGTTTCTTCGGAGAACCGTTGCGCGACGTAGATGTTGAGCACCGCACAGAACGCAAAAAAGCCGGCCCAGGCGAGATTGACCTTGCGCCAGACCGCATCCGGCAGCACGAAGGTCTTCTGCGGGATGCGTGCGAGCAGCACCTTGTCGCCGACGACATGGCTGATGAGCAGTGCCAGCGCGAACACGGCGTAGACCGCGGTCGGCTTGTACTGGATGAAGGCCGGATCGCGAATCCACAGCGTCAGGCCGCCGAGCAGGCCGGCGACGATGGCGGTGATCAGGTGGGTCTTGTGGATGCGCCGCTCGCGCAGCCAGTAGACGCCGACCAGCAAAAACAGCGAGACGATCAGCACGCCGGTGGCGACGTAGATGCCGGCGAGGTAGTAGACGCCGAAAAACAGCAGCGCCGGAGCGAAATCGAGTATGGCATTCATGGGGTTTGCGTCATCACCGGCTGCAGCGGTCTGCGCCGTTGTCCTGATCGGGCAGGATGCCCTTGCATCCGCGTCTTGGCACATTCTAAGCGGCTTCGGCCGGTAGAATGCAGCGGCCATGGCCGACTGGTTCCAGATCCACCCGGTGAATCCGCAGCAGCGCCTGCTCGCGCAGGTGGCCGTGCGGCTGCGCCGGGGTGCGGTGATCGCGTACCCGACGGACTCCTGTTACGCACTCGGCTGCCAGCTCGACGATCGCGAGGCGGCCGAGCGCTTGCGACGCATCCGCGGCTTCGACCGACACCATCGATTCACACTGGTGTGCCGCGATCTGTCGGAGATCGCGACCTACGCCAAGGTCGACAACCGCCAGTTCCGTCTGATCAAGTCACTGACGCCGGGCCCTTACACCTTCGTGTTGACCGCCACCAAGGAGTTGCCGCGACGCATCGTCCACGACAAGCGCAAGACCGTGGGCATCCGCGTGCCGCGGCACGTCATCGCGCAAGCCCTGCTCGAAACCTTCGGCGAGCCCCTGATGTCGTGCACCTTGAAATTTCCGCAGGAGGCGCTGCCCGTCGGCGAGCCCGAGGAGTGGCGCGAGCAGCTCGATTCCGCCGTCGATATCGTCGTCGATGGCGGTCCCTGCGGCGTCGATCCGACCACCGTGCTCGATCTGAGTGACGAGGGGGTCGAGGTCCTGCGTCGCGGCAAGGGCGATCTGGCGCGGATCGGTCTGTAGGTACGGGGTCGGCCGCTATAATGGCCCGTTCACGAGGCTGCGACGCGACGGTCCTGCGGCCTTCGATCGGACCCGCCGTGGCCCTCGGGCCGTCATCACATCCTACCCGCCAACGTGAGCGCATCCATCAAACCCGTCGTCCTGTCCGGCATCCAGCCCTCGGGTCATCTGACTCTCGGCAACTATCTCGGCGCGATCAAGAACTGGCTGCCGCTGCACGAGCGTTACGACTGCTACTACATGCTCGTCGACATGCACGCGATCACCGTGCGCCAGGATCCTGTACTGTTGCGCGAGCGCTGCTACGAGTTTCTGGCCTTGTACATCGCCTGCGGGCTCGATCCGCGCCACAACGTGCTGTTCGTGCAGTCGCACGTGCCGGCGCACGCGCGCCTGGCCTGGGTGCTCAACTGCTATACCCAGTTCGGCGAGCTGTCGCGCATGACGCAGTTCAAGGACAAGAGCAGCAAGCACGTCGACAACATCAACGCCGGTCTGTTCAGCTACCCGGTGTTGATGGCGGCCGACATCCTGCTGTACCAAGCCGATGCGGTGCCGGTCGGTGACGACCAGAAGCAGCATCTGGAACTCACGCGTGACGTCGCGATCCGCTTCAACAACGCCCACGCCGAGCCCGACAAGCCGATTTTCACCGTGCCCGAGCCGATGATCCCCCCGGTGGGTGCGCGCATCATGGGCCTGCAAGAGCCAACCAAGAAGATGTCGAAGTCGGATGACGCCCCGACCAACGTTTTATATCTGCTCGATCCGCCGGACACGATCGTGCGCAAGATCAAGCGCGCCGTGACCGACCCCGGCAACGAGGTACGCTTCGATGTCGCCGAAAAACCCGGGGTGTCGAACCTGATGTCCATCCTCGCGGCGGCGAGCGGGCGCTCGCTGGAGTCGATCGCCGCGGAGTACGACGGCCAGGGCTACGGCAAGTTCAAACAGGCGGTCGCCGATGCCGTGGTCGCGACGCTCGAACCGGTGCAGGCGCGCTATCGCGACGTGCGCGACGACATCCAAGGCCTGCGCCGTGTGCTGCGCGACGGCGCCGAACGCGCGTCGGCGCGCGCCGATGCGACGCTCGCGCGCGTACACGAGGCGCTCGGCTTCATTCCCGCATGAACGCGCAAGCCGCCGCCGCTGTGCCGGGCCTCGAACCGGGCACGACGGCACAGCCGCGTGCGCCCAAGGTCCACGGCCAGCCCATCGACAAGCTGCCGGAGGATCTGTACATCCCGCCGGATGCGCTGGAGGTCTTCCTCGAAGCCTTCGAAGGGCCGCTTGATCTGTTGCTGTACTTGATTCGCCGGCAGAACCTCAACATCCTCGACATCCCGGTCCACAAGATCACGCAACAGTACATCCAGTACATCGAGCTGATGCGCGAGCTCAAGCTCGAGCTCGCGGCCGAGTATCTGGTGATGGCGGCGCTGCTCGCCGAGATCAAGTCGAGCATCCTGCTGCCGCGGCCGCCGCCGGAAGAAGCGGCGGAGCAGGGCGATCCGCGCATGGATCTGGTGCGCCGCCTGCAGGAGTACGAGCGCTTCAAGACCGCCGGCGAGGCGATCGAGAGGCTGCCGCGCGTCGGTCGTGATGTGTTCGTCGCGCAGGCGCGGCCGGAGGTCGTTCCGCAGGCCGCGAGCCTGCCGATCCCGACGCTGCGCGAGCTGGTGCTGGCGTTCCGCGACGTGATGGCGCGCAGCGCCCTGTTCGCCCACCACCAGATCGCGCGCGAGCCGCTGTCGGTGCGCGAACGCATGTCGCGCATCCTCTCGCGTGTTGCCAAAGGGCCGGCGCGCTTCGTCGATCTGATCGATCCCGAGGAGGGACGCATCGGCGTCGTGGTCTGCTTTCTCGCCGTGCTCGAACTGGCCAAGTCGTCGCTGATCGCCGTACGGCAGGATGCGCCGTTCGAACCCCTGCTGCTGGCGCCGCCTCAAGCGCCGCCGGCGCCGGAGGAAGCCGTGAATGAGTGAAGACATGACCCCCGAGGAGTCGCCAGCGCAGCTCGATGAGGAGCGCGCTCGCTTGCTCGAACGCGTGCTAGAGGCGCTGCTGCTCGCCTCGGACCAGCCCTTGTCGATCGAGCAGTTGCACCGCCTGCTCGGCAACGAGCTGGGGGTGACCAAGAAGGATCTGCGCGCCGGTCTCGGGCGCCTCGCTGCGGCGCTCGCCGGTCGCGCCGCCGAGCTGCGCGAAGTCGCCAGCGGCTTTCGCATCCAGGTGCGGTCCGACTACGCCGAATGGGTCAGCAAGCTGTGGCAGGAGAAGCCGCCGCGGCTGTCGCGTGCGTTGCTGGAGACGCTGGCGCTGATCTGCTACCGCCAGCCGATCACGCGCGGCGAGATCGAGGAGGTGCGCGGTGTGGCGCTGTCGCCGAACATCATCCGCACCCTGCTCGAACGCAACTGGATTCGCGAGGTCGGCGTCAAGGAAGTACCGGGGCGGCCGTCGCTGTTCGGCACGACGCAACAGTTGCTCGACGATCTGTCGCTCAAATCGCTCGACGAGCTACCGAGCCTGCCGGAGATCAAGGATCCGCAGCAGCTCGAAGCGGCGCTGCAGAAGCTCGGCGAGCAGTTGCACGAGGTCTCGCACGTCGCCGATGCGCCGTCCGAAGCATCATCGACGGCGGGCGAGGCGCCTGCAGCCGATGTCGGCGTACAAGCCGCCGCGGACGACGCGCCGCCGTCGCCGCCCACGGTGCATTGAGCGCAAAGCCCATGGCCGAACGCATCCATAAGCTGCTGGCCGCGGCCGGGGTGGCGTCGCGTCGAGAGATCGAGCGGCTGATCGGCGAGGGGCGCGTACTCGTCAACGGCCGCCCCGCCGAGATCGGTCAACGCGTCGACCACGACGACAAGATCCGCGTCGATGGTCGGCCAATCGGCTTGCAGCGCAAGCCCGACCCGACGCGCGTGCTGATCTACAAAAAGCAGGTCGGCGAAGTGGTCACACGCGATGATCCCGAAGGTCGGCGCACGGTGTTCCGCAAGCTGCCGCAGCTCAACGCCAGCCGCTGGATCGCCGTCGGCCGGCTCGACGTTAACACCTCCGGCTTGCTGCTGCTGACCAACAACGGCGAGCTGGCGCGCCGCCTGATGCACCCGAGTTTCGGGATCGCGCGCGAGTACGCCGTGCGCGTACACGGTGAGGTCGATGCCGGGATGGTGCAGCGCCTGACCACCGGTGTCGAACTCGACGACGGTATGGCGCGTTTCGAGTCGCTGATCGCCGAGGCGCACGAGGGGGGCTGATCGATAACCAGGCGGAATTTGTTGCGCTCCCGGCGAGCATGAATAGGCTTGATCGACAGACAGGCGGGTTTTGTTATTTTTTCCTGGCCGCGCCGGTCGCGCCCGGAAGCGGCGAAGTCGCATGCTGATTCGCGACCTCGCCCTCCTGCACCTGTCCGAGCGCCCGTGCCCGCTGTGGAAGCAGGGACGACTGCGGCACGAGCCGTCGTAGTCGCTTGTACAAAAGCCGGGTCTCCAGCAGGTTCCAGACCCGCAGCATTGCTTCAATAGGGTCGAAGGGCTTGGTGAGGAAGTCCTTGGCCCCCAGCGACAGCGCGCGTTGCCTGGCCTGACTGGTGGCGTCGGCGGTGAGCACCAGCACCGGACGATAGTCATCCGCTGGTCGCTGCCGTTCCAGCTGCTCCAGCACGGCGTAGCCGGACAGGCCCGGCATCATCAGGTCCAGCAGCACCAGATCCGGATCGAAGGCCGTGAAGAGATCAAGCACCTGCTCCGGCTCGGTCGTGCTGACCACGTTGGTGAAGCCCTCACGGCCCAGCAGGTCTTCGAGCAGGCGCAGGTTGGCGGGCTGATCGTCCACGATCAGGATGCGTGAGGCGAGCAGTTCGTCGTCGTTCATGCGGCGATCCGGTCCAGCAAGGCGAGGAAGCGGGCCACTTCCAGCGGCTTGGTCAGATAGTCGTTGGCACCTGCAGCGCGCAGGCGCTCGATGGTCTCCGGCAGGGCGTCGGCGCTGACGACGACGACTGGCGTTTCCCGGAATGCCGGGTCGGCGCGCAGTTCGGCCAGTACCGATTCGCCGCTGCGTCCGGACAGGTTGAGGTCGAGCAGGATCAGTGCGGGCGGCTCGGCACGCGCCTCACGCAGCCCGGCCTCGCCGTCGCGGGCGGCGACCATGCGCCACTGCGGTCGGCGCGCGATCAGCGCCTGCATCAGGGCCAGGTTGGAAGCGTTGTCCTCGATCACCAGCACTGGCCGCATGTCGTTGGGCTGCGAGGTATTCGTAGCGGGGGCGGCGGACGTCGCTGCGGGAGGCGCGTCGGCGGCGCGCCGGGCGCGAGCCAGCCGCAGCGAGAACACGCTGCCGACACCGGGCGTGCTCTGCACTTCAATGTCACCACCCATGCACCGCATGAGTTGCCGCGACACCGCCAGGCCCAGCCCGGTGCCCTCCACGCCGGCGTGTTCGGCGTCGAGGCGCTCGAAGGGCGCAAACAGCCGGGGCAGCAGTTCCGGCCGAATGCCGATGCCGGTGTCGCGGATGCTGATCCAGACCTGATCGGATTCCAGCCGCACGCCGAGGAACACCTCGCCCCCCGGCCGGTTATATTTGATGGCGTTGGACAGCAGGTTGATCAGCACCTGGCGCAGGCGCTGGCGGTCGGCCAGCGCGGCCACGTCCGCGAACGGCGGGACCAGATGCAGGACGATGCCCTGACGCTGTGCGAACGGCGTGACCAGATCCGTGGCTTCCTGCGCCAGTTCGTGCAGACTCTGGGGGGCCAGGCTCAGCTTGAGATCGCCGGACTCGATGCGGGCGATGTCGAGCACCTCGTCGATCAGCGTCAGCAGATGTCGTCCCGCCACCAGAATATGTTCCAGCTGCGGTGAATGAGGGCTGCCGCGCAAGTCGGTCTCCAGCAGTTGCGCGAAGCCAAGAATGGCGTTGAGCGGTGTGCGCAGCTCGTGGCTGGTGCGGGACAGGAACTGGGTCTTGGCCAGGCTGGCGGCCCGGGCCTCGTCCGCGCGCCGGGCCAGCAGGACGCTGGCGTTCTGCAGGCGCTCTGCGAGCAGGCCCAGTTCGTCGCGGCCATTGGGCAGGGTTTCCAGCGCCTCGCCGCGCGACAGGCGTTCGGCGTTGACCACCAGCAGCTTCACGCGCTGGACGACGCCGCTGAACAGTAGCAGGAAGGCCCCCAGTCCGCTCGCCAGCACCAGCGCGCTGGTGACGAAGTCCACCCAGAGATTGCGCAGGAAGGCCCGTCGCGCCGCGGCGGAATACTCGCGCACCAGCTCGGTCTCGCGCGCATAGGTGATCTGGATCTCGGTGCGCAGCTCGTCGAGCACGCCCTTGCTGCCGATGAGATGGGCCTGCAGGTCGGCCGGTGGCAGGCTGCGGCCCTCAATGCGCAGTTCTTCCAGGCTCTCCTGCTTGCGCTGCCAGAGTTCATCGATGTGCCGGAGTGAGGCCATCACCACCGGATCGCGGACGTGGCGGCGCAGCGAGTCCAGCGTGGCGGGCAAGGCCTGCTGCGCGTGGCGGTAGGGATTCAGGAAATCGTCGCGTCCCGTCAGCAGATAGCCGCGTACCGCCATGGCGGCCTCGGCGATCAGGCTGTGCAGCGTCTGGATGTCAGCCTGGATGGCCAGCGCGCGCCGCACCTCGGCGTCGGCGGCATTGATGTGCTGCTGCATGCGGTAGCTGAACACCAGGGCGAGCAGCAGCAAGGCCAGCGGAACGGAGACCGCCGCTGCGCTCTTGGCTGCGAGCGGCCAGTCCTGCCAACGCCGGATCGAGAATCTCATGCCCGGAACCCCCACACGGTGGCGCGGACGGCCGCCTGCGTGCGATCGCTGACGCCCAGCTTGTGCAGGATGCGCTCGACGTGGATCTTGGCGGTGCCGGTGGCGATGCCGAGCTGCTGTGCGATCTCGGCATTGCTGAGGCCGCGCGGCAAGAGCGCCAGAACCTGCTGCTCGCGCGGCGAGAGCTGGGCCAGAGTGGCGCTGGCCTCACGCTTGCCGAGCCGCGGGCGCGGGCCGGCCGGATGCTGGATCGCCGTGGCGATCAGCGCCGCCAGCGCCTGAAGCGCGCGCAGGTCTTCAGCGGTGGGCGCCAGTCGCCGCCGCTCGCTCATCAGCGCCAGCACGCCGTGCGCCCTGCCGCCCTGGCGCAGCGGCAACAGCAACTCGAACGCCACCTCCGGACTGCGGCCCACGCGCAGGCGGCTCTCGATGTGCTCGCGCAAGCTCGGTTGCGCGGATGGGCGCAGAACCGCGGCGAGCACGCCGCCGACCGGGATACGCGCACCCACCGGCAGTACCTCACCGTGCGCAGCCAGCACGGTGAGCGCGCCGCCGTCCTGGCCCAGCACCAGGCCGCAGTCCGCGGTCAGGAAGCGCAGGCCCTGCGCCAGCGCCGCCGCCAGGGCGCTCTTGAGGCTGCTTTCCTCGGCGAAAGCCAAGGCCGTGGCCTCAAGCAAGCGCAGCCGTCCGGCATCGCCCTCGGCGTTACGAAAACGCTCGCGCAGGACGCGGGCGGAGGTGGCCGCCGAATCGACGGACGGCTTGGGACGCGCCGAGGCGCTCAAGGCGAAGCCCCGGACAGGAGGGCGGCCAACCGCGGCCAGAGTCGGACCACCTCGACCGCAAGCACGATCCACCAGGCCAAGATCACCATGCCCGTCGCGGCCGCCGCGATGTCCTTGATGATTCCGATCTTGTCGTTATGACGGGCCTCGACGAAGTCGCACAGCGCCTCGATGGCGGTGTTGAACAGCTCCGCTGACACCACCAGGCCGGTGGCCAGCATGATCAGGGCCGCATCCACCCAGTCGCGCAACCCCAGCGCGACGATCAGCATCGCGGCCGACAGCACGACCTTGTACAGCACGCTGAAGTCGTGCAGCACGGCGTAACGCAGGCCCGAGAGAATCACCGCCAGTTTTCGGAGTGGACGGTAGCCGGGCTCGCCGGTGCCCAGAAACTTGTTCCTCATGCCGCGCGCTCTGGCAGAAAGCCGGCTCGGCCGGCCGAGCGTTGCGCAGGCCCGCTTGCGCGCCAGAGCACGCGATTCATCGTTCCCATGCGCCGATGATATGGCAAATGGCATATCACGTGCTATGCCAGATCGCCGATGGACCGAGAGGGCCGTCCGGGAACACTGCCGCTGTCCACTAACGGACTTCGACTTTCCGGAGACCTCTCATGATGCAGACTCTCACCCGCCGTAATCTGGTTCTCGGCCTCGCCCTTGCCGGTGGCCTCGGCCTTTCCGGCGCCGCGCTGGCGCAGTCCACCGTGGCCAAGCACACGGGCAGCCCCGCGCCCGTGGTGACCAGCAACATCACCGAAGCCGAGGTGCTCGCCGCCCAGCGCGCCTGGGGCGAAGCCCTGGTGCAAATCTCGAAGGACTTCGAGACCGGCGGCATCGCCAAGGCCAAGGCCACCGCGAACGCCGTGCTCGACGCGGCCTACGGCTACCAGTTCGGCCCGGTGCTGTTCAAGCCGACCCTGACCACGGCGCCGCAGACCTTCCGCACCACCAAGGAAGGCGCGCTGGCCTACTTCGTCGGTGACAACAAGAGCTATCCCGCCGATACCGGCTTTGCCCTCAAGGGCTGGCGCTCGGTGGAGATCCGCAACGTTGCCATCCAGCTGCACGGCGACACCGCGCTGTCGATGGGCAACGTCAGCATCACCGACAAGAGCGGCAAGGTCACGACGGTGGACAAGACCTGGGGCTATGTGCGTGACGACAAGGGCGCCCTGCGCATCGTCCTGCACCACTCCTCGCTGCCGGTCACCAAGTAAGGCCCGAACCCAACCATCCCCAGCAATCGCCCGGCGCGGCGCTGCACTCGCAGCGCCGCGAGCCGGGAACTACCGGAAACTGATCATGAACACTCGCATCACCACGCCGAAAACCTGCGCGCCCGCGCTCCGAACGCGCCATACCCCGCTCGCGCTGTCCATCGCCGTCCTCGGCGCCGCCGCCACCCTGCAGACCCCGATGGCGCAAGCCGCCGGCGACAGCCCCTGGCTGGTGCGCGGCGGTCTGAGTCAGATCGAGCCCAAATCCGACAACGGCCAGCTCAGTGCCGGCAACATCGCAGTGGACAGCCAGTTCGGCCCCAGCCTCAACGTCGCCTATTACTTCAGCCCGAACTGGGCGGTGGACGTGCTCGGCGCGCTGCCTTTCAAGCACGACTTCTCGATCAACGGCGCCGAGGCCGGCAGCACCAAGCATCTGCCACCGACGGTCACGCTGCAGTACCACTTCCTGCCGCAGGCAAAGGTTCAGCCCTTCGTCGGCCTTGGCCTCAACTACACCTTCTTCATGGAAGAGCGCCTCAGCAGCGGCAACAAGCTGGAGATGGACGACTCCTTCGGTCTGGCTGCGCAGCTCGGCGTGGACGTGCCGCTCAACCCGCAGTGGCGCGTGGGTCTCGATGCCCGCTTCATCGACATCGATTCCGACGCGACGGTGGATGGGCAGAGCATCGGCACGGTCAACATCGATCCGATCGTCTATAGCCTGAACCTCGGCTATCGCTTCTAAGCCACGCCCGTTTGAAGGAGTCACTACGATGATCTCGAGACTATCGACAGCCGCCGTTCTGGCGCTTGGCCTGGGCCTGGTCCTGCCGGCCGTCCAGGCGGCGGATGACGGAACGCGCATCTTCAAGACGCCAGTGGGGGCCGCAGAGGCGTCGAAATCGAAGAAGTTCGTCATCAACCCCGAACTCGGCCGCGCATGGGTGGAAGTGGATTTTCACTACGCGGTGAGCGAGACCTCGGACCACCACCGCGTAGCCGTGCCAGGACTCCGCTACGACCGCGAGCGTTCCGAAGTGGTGTTCGACGCCGACGGCAGGCGCGTGGTCTGCGCCACCGTGCAGGATCGCGGCCGCTGGGTATTCCGGCATCACCACATCAAGCCCACCGGCAACTGTGAGCTGATGCATCGCTACATCAAGGTGCCGATGGATGACGGCTTCTATATCAGCCATATCGAGCATTTCGAGCTGCACTTCAAGCCTTCGCTCGACCACGCGAGCGCGAGCTGATGGTCCGCGCGATCGCGCAGGCGGCGGCCGTCTGGGCCGCCGCTTTTCGCGGGCCGATTCAGGCCGGCGTCGAGGACATCCGGACCGGCCGGGCTTCCTGGCCGGTCAAGGTACCGGTCTCGGAACCCTTGAGCCTGCCTGCCGATACCCAGGTGCGCCGCAGCGACCGGCGGGAGGACGTCCGCAGCTTTACTTACGCGGGAAGGGCATGACTATGCAAATCGAAACCCGATCGAAGGGATTCCCGCTGACAGAGGGACTGCGTCAGCACATCAGGCAACGCCTGCGCTTCGCCTTCAACCGTATCGCCGCGCGGGTCAAGCGGGTCGTCGTCCACCTGTCCGACGTGAACGGCCCACGCGGCGGCCCCGACAAGCGCTGCCAGCTCCGCGTGCAGCTTGAGCGGCAGCCCGAAGTGGTCATCGAGGATACCCGCGACGATCTGTATGCGGCCGTCGATCAGGCCAGCGAGCGGGCCGCTCAGTCCGTGACGCGGCGGCTGGCGAAGCAGCGCCGTTACCGCCGCGAGGGCGCGTCGGGATGAAACGCACCCTGCTGTTTCTCGGCACCAACCTGGCCATCGTGCTGGTGCTGTCCATCGCACTCAATGCGCTGGGCGTGCCTGGACATCTCACGGCAAGCGGCCTGAATCTGGAGTCGCTGCTGATCTTCGCCGCCGTGATCGGCATGGGTGGCTCCCTGTTGTCGCTGGCGCTGTCGAAATGGATGGCCAAGCGCGCGGTGGGCGCCGTCGTCATCACCCATCCGCAGACCCGCAGCGAGCGGTGGTTGGTGCAGACCGTGCAGCGCCAGGCGCGCGCTGCCGGGATCGATGCACCGGAGGTCGCGGTCTATGACTCGCCACAGGTCAACGCCTTCGCCACCGGCATGAACCGCAACCAGGCACTGGTGGCGGTCTCGACGGGACTGTTGCAGCAGATGACCGCCGAGGAGGCCGAGGCGGTTCTGGGCCACGAAGTCGCGCACGTCGCCAACGGCGACATGGTGACGCTGGCCCTGATCCAGGGCGTGATCAACACCTTCGTGATCGTGCTGGCGCGCGTGGTCGGGCAATTTGTGGATCGGGTGATCTTCCGAACCGAGAGCGGTCAGGGTCCGGCGTTCTGGCTGACGATGATTGCCGCCGAGCTGGTGCTGGGCGCGCTCGCCTCGCTGATCGTGCTATGGTTCTCGCGCCAACGGGAGTTCCGCGCCGATAGGGGAGGTGCCGAACTCGCCGGCCGGCAGAACATGATTGCGGCGTTGCGGCGCCTGGCCGCCGTCTCCCAGCAGCCCCTTCCCAGGGGTCTGGCGGCATTCGGCATTGCCGGCGGAGCCGGTGCCGGCATCCGACGGCTGTTCATGAGCCATCCGCCGCTGGAAGAGCGGATTGCAGCGCTTCAGGTAACGGGACCGATGCCCGAGCTTTGCCGGGAGAACAGAGAGTGATGACGATCGGCACCCCGCCGACGTGGATGCGGTTCGGACTGTTTGCGCGGGTGGCGCCGGCGCTCGACTTCTTCGCCCTCGGCCGCCAGCGCGCGCAAGGCTCCCCACTCAGCCGACAGCACCACACTGCCCTACGAGGATGACCATGAGAATCTGCGCTGCAATCACACTTCTGAGCACTCTTGCATTGACTCCGCACACCGCCTCGGCGGCCGACGAAGCCGCCGAGTACTGGTTCAACCCGTCGGTGTCGCTGGATCTGGATGAAGACACAGGAGTGGAACTGGAAACGGCACAACGCTTCAGGCGTGAAGCGGACGGCCGTCCTGATACCTACTTTGCCCGCCTGTGGCTCAACCAGGCCCTTGCGAGCAATGTGACCCTCGGCGCTGCACTTGAGCGCCGGATCAATGATGGTGCCGCGCACGAGACGCGGCTGATTCAGCAGCTTTCGACCCGTCACGGCATCCTCCGCACGAGACTGCGTCTTGAACAGCGATTCGTCGAGAGCGCCGACAGCACCGGCCTTCGCCTGCGACCACGCTTGGGATTGGCGCTGCCCGTCACTGAAGATCAGCGTCTCCAGTTCAAGACCGATGCCGAACTGTTTCTGACCCTTCGCAGCACCAGCGACGGCGGAGACACGGGGATCACCGGCCTGCGGACACAGATCGGCTTCGGGTACGAGATCAACCCTCGGCTATCGGTGAGTGCGGCCTATCTGCGCCAGCAGGACATCAGAGACCGCCGCCCAGACACCGTCGGCCACGCGCCCGTCATCGGCGTCGAGTTTTCACTTTGATGCCGATCATCATGAGCAAAGCCATCCGTGTTGAGAACGTCACCGTTCTGCCCCACGCCGTGTCCGCACAAACCGGCACTCCACGACCGGGACCCTGACCATGTGGGATGGATTTCTACGCAACCTGTTCGAGGGCTTACTACTCTCCGGCGACATGGCCTGGCTGTCGCCGCCACCCCTCACCCCTGCCACCGACCCGCAAGCCATCACCATCCGCTATCAGCAGGAACTTGGCGGACAGTTGAAGGCTGCGATGCAGGCCGGCGGGCCGGCGGCTGCTATCAGTATCTGCAAGGACCTGGCCCCCGCCATCGCAACGCGACTGTCGCAGGAGACCGGTTGGCAGGTGCGGCGTATCGGCACCCGTGCCCGCAATACGGCGCTTGGCGTGCCAGATGCCTGGGAGCAGGAGCGGCTTGCAGAGTTTGCGCTTCGATTGGCACAGGGTGAGGCTGTCGAGACACTGAGCCTTCGCGTCACGGTCGAGGCACCGCAGGGTCGCTTCGAGCGCTATCTGCGGGCTATCCCCACCCAGGCGAGCTGTCTGGCCTGTCACGGCGACCCTGCCGGCCAGCCCGAGACGCTGCGCGCGGCGCTCGCCAGCCACTACCCCGACGACACGGCCACCGGCTACCGGCTGGGCGAGCTGCGCGGGGCGTTCTCGCTGAGCCGGATCGCCTCCGACCGCGCGACGGTTCCCCGGCAGCCATCGGTTCCCGGCGCGGAACGTCCCTGACTCCACCATACAACTGGAATCCTGACGATGACGACCATGGGCACTCCTTTGATGTGGTCCCTGTTCGGACTGTTCGTGCTGGTGGCTGGCGCTCGATTTCTTCGCGCTCAACCGTCAGGGCGCGCACAAGGCTTCGATGCGCGAAGCGGAGCTCTGGTCGATGGTCTGGGGTGCGGTGTCCTTTCTGTTCGTGGGCTGGACGTGGTCGCATCTGGGCTGCCGTCGCTCTACATCCCGCCACCTGGCAAGGGTGGGGGCGCCTACCCGTTCCTGCCCAAGAAGTCGGCGACGGAGGGGTCGGGGTCGTGAACGGGTTGATGAGATCCGTCGGCTACCGAGACCGCACAGCGGCCTTGCTGACCCAGCACGGCAAGGAGCAGGTCATAGGGCCGGTGCTGGAAGCCGCGCTCGGCTGCCGCGTACAGCGAGTGAGCGGCTATGACACCGATCGGCTCGGCACCTTCACCCGCGAGATTCCGAGGGCCGGCAGCCAGATCGAGGCTGCGCGGCGCAAGGCGCGCATCGGGATGACGCTGTCGGGCCTGTCACTCGGGCTGGCCAGCGAGGGGTCGTTCGGGCTGGAGCCGATGATCGGCATGTTCCCGTGGAACGTGGAGTGTCTGATCTGGATCGATGACGATCGGGTGCTGGAGATCGTGGGATGGGCACAAGGTGAGGCCCACTTTGGCCAAGTGCTCACCGGCGATTGGGCAAAGGCCAGCACCTTTACCCGGCGCTGGAGATTCCCCTCGCACCAGATGGTAATCCGCCCCGACGCGGCCAACGATCCGCGCATCCGCAAAGGTCTGGCAGCCTGGGCGGAACTGGAATCGGCCTTCGTGTCGGCCCGGCGTGAATCCGCAACAGGGCGGGTCTTGCTGGAAACCGATGTTCGTGCGCACGCCAACCCGACGCGCCAGCACGTGATCCGCGCGGCGGCGGAGAACCTTGCAGCGCGCCTCCAATCGGCCTGTCCAGCCTGTGGCGCCCCCGGCTTCTGGCTCGTGGACCGGGCGCCTGGTCTGCGCTGTTCGGACTGCGGTGCGCCGACTCGGGAAACCCTGGCCGAGATTCTCGGCTGCGTGAAGTGCCCACAGCGCATCAGCCGGCCCTGCACCGATCGCAGCGAGGCCGACCCCAGCCGCTGCGACTCCTGCAATCCCTGACCCCCTGAGCGCCGCCATGAAATGTCCCGCCTGCAAGGAAGTGAACCTGTCCATGACCGCCCGTCAGGGCGTCGAGATTGACTACTGCCCGCAGTACCGCGGCATCTGGCTGGACCGCGGCGAACTCGACCGTCTGATCGAGCGCGCCGATCCACCCGCGCCAGAGCCGGCGCGGGATCGCGGCCCGGAACGCCATCGCCCCCGGGTATCGGGACGAGCGCTATCCGAAGCGGCGCAAGTCCCTGCTCGGGGAACTCTTCGATTTCTGAATGCGCTGCCATGCGGAGGTCCGCGATGAAGCAAGGTGTCTTTATCACTGGCACGGATACCGGCGTCGGCAAGACGCGAATCGGAGCCGCGCTCGCCTGGCACCTCAGCCGCAGTGGCCTGAGGGTGCGGCCACGCAAGCCGGTGGAATCCGGCTGTGCGCAGGGGCCCCACGGCCTCGTGCCGCAGGATGCGATGACCCTGCGCGAAGCGGCTGGTGGTGCGGATCCGCTCGATCGGGTCTGCCGGTATCGGCTGCGCGCGCCGCTGTCCCCCGAGCGCGCGGCGCGGCTGGAAGGCCTGCCGCTGAGCCTCGGCATGCTGTACGAAGCCTGCCGGGCCGACGTGGGCGCCGGGGACTTCCTGCTCGTGGAGGGTGCCGGTGGCTTCTATTCGCCCATGGCACAGGGCGCGCTCAACGCCGATCTGGCCGGCGGCCTCGGGTTGCCCGTGCTGGTCGTGGCCGCAGACCGGTTGGGCGCACTGAACCACACGCTGCTGACGGTGGAGGCCATCCGCATCCGCGGGCTCGCGCTGGCGGGTCTGGTGTTGAATCAACCGGTCCCGCGGATGGACGACGGGGGCATGGACAACGCCGAAGACCTGGCACGCTGGCTGCGCTGCCCGGTGCTGCGGATGCCGCATTCGTCGCACTGCGGCGCCATGGCCTGGCACCGGGAAGCGGACAGACTGATCACGCTGGCAGCGCAATGGAGCGCGCCATGAGGGCCGAACCGCCCGCGCAGCGGGACGGGATGGCGCCGGCAAACCCGCTCATCGAAGCGGTGACGCGCCTGCGCGACGGCGGACTGGTCGCCTTTCCGACCGAGACGGTGTACGGGCTGGGTGCCGATGCGCGCAATCCGGCCGCCGTCGCGCGCATCTTCGCCGCCAAGGGCCGCCCTGCCGACCATCCATTGATCGTGCATCTGGCCGACGCCGCGCAGTTGCGCGACTGGGCGTGCGAAGTGCCGCGCGTTGCCCGACGCCTGGCGCGCAAGTTCTGGCCGGGGCCACTGACCATGATTCTGCCGCGCGCCGCCGGCGTGCCGGACGCGGTCACGGGTGGGCTGGACACCGTGGCGCTGCGTGTGCCGGCTCACCCGCTGGCGCTCGCGCTGCTGCGTGCCTTCGACGGAGGCATCGCCGCACCCTCGGCCAATCGCTATGGCCGGGTGAGTCCGACGCGGGCCGAGCATGTGCGCGAGGAGCTGGGCGCGGCGGTGGATCTGGTTCTGGACGGGGGGCCCTGTGCGGTCGGCATCGAGTCCACCATCGTGGACGTGACGGGGGATCGGGCACGCATCCTTCGCCCGGGCCCGATCACCAAGCGTCAGCTGATGGAGGTGCTGGGCGCGTCGTTTTCGCCGATCCCCGGAGGCGCGGTGCGCGCGCCGGGTTGCGAGGTCTCGCACTACGCACCCTTGGCCCGCGTGGTGCTGACGAGCGGTGCGCAGGCCGTTCAGGTCGTAGAGCACTGGTGGGCTCTGGGCATGCGCGTCGGCCTGTTGTCCGGCTGGCGACCGCCGACTTTGGAAGCTTCCGTGGCCTGGCTGTCGCTGCCCGAAACGGGCGAAGAGCAAGCCCGGGCGCTCTATTGCCGGCTGCGCGAGGCGGACCACCTGGGGCTCGATGTCCTCGTCGCAGTGCTGCCACCCGCCATCGGGCTTGGCCTCGCCTTGCGCGATCGCCTGCGGCGCGCCGCTGGATCGGGAGACGTGTCGGCGCCGGTAAGCCGCGAATCGGCCACGGAGTCTTGATATGGTCTGCGAGCCCAGACCGACCGCCCCGGCGCCGGAACACCGGGAGCGCATCCTCGGCGTGGAGCCCGCAGGTGTGCGCCGCCAGCGCTTCCGCGCCGGCGAATCGGTGAGGTATTCGCTGCTTGCGGGCCTCGGGACGCAGCGGACCGGGGACGAGGGCAGCGTTCCATGAGCGCGCTCGATCCCGTGGTGCTGTTCTTCGTCCTCGGCGTCGCCGCCGGCTTGATGCGCTCGGACCTGCGGCTGCCCTCGGCGGTCTACGAGTTCGTGACCATGGTGCTGCTGCTCGCCATCGGGCTCAAGGGCGGCGTGGAACTGTCGCGCCAGCCGCTCGCGCCGCTCGTGCCGCAGATGCTGGCCGTGGTGGCCATGGGCTTGCTGCTGCCGCTGCTGGCCTACCCGGTGCTGCACCATGCCGGAAAGCTCGCTCGCGCCGATGCCGCGTCCATCGCCGCGCATTACGGCTCGGTCAGCGTCGGCACCTATGCGGTGGTGGCGGCCTACCTGAGCGCCCAAGGCGTTGCCTTCGAGGAATACATGCCGGTGTTTGTGGTTCTGCTCGAGGTGCCGGCAATCGTCGTCGGCATCCTGCTCGCGCGCGGGTGGAATGCCGGACACCGCTGGGGGGAACTGGGCCGCGAGATTTTTCTGGGAAAGGGCGTGGTGCTGCTCGCCGGCGGACTCTTGATCGGCTGGGTGGCCGGCGCGGACGGGGTACAGCCCATCGGCGCGCTGTTCTTCGACCTGTTCAAGGGCATCCTCGCGCTGTTTCTGCTGGAGATGGGGCTGATCGCCGTGAGCCAGCTTGGCGATCTGCGGCGCTGCGGCCTGTTTCTGGGCGGCTTCGCCATCGGCTTCCCGCTGCTTGCCGCGCTGATCGGCGGCACGCTCGGCTGGGTCCTGGGGCTCTCGCCGGGCGGCACGGTGGTGCTGGCGACGCTGGCGGCCAGCGCCTCCTACATCGCCGTGCCGGCCGCCATGCGCATGGCGGTGCCGCAGGCCAATCCATCGCTGTCACTGGCGGCTGCGCTGGGCGTGACCTTTCCGTTCAACATCCTGATCGGCATCCCGCTCTATCACGCGGCGGTTCGCCTGCTGTATCCGGACGGAGCCTGAACGATGCACACCGAAACCCGAACACTGCTGACCGTGGTCTGCGAGGCCTCTGTGGCATCACGGCTCATCGCCGACCTGGAGCGCCTCGGCGCACGCGGCTACACGATCACCGAGGCGCGCGGCAAGGGTGGACGCGGTGTGCGCGACGCAGGCTGGGATCGCAGCGCGAATCTGCGTCTCGAAGTGGTCTGCGACGCCGCCACGGCCCATGCCATCGCCAGCCACCTGCGCGACCACTACTACGACCATTTCGCGATGATCCTTTTTCTCGCTGAAGTGAAGGTGTTGCGGGCGCGGAAGTTCGGTTCCGACACCGCTTGAGCACGATCCCGAGCCTGGCATGAACCGACATCCACGACGCAGTAAACAGCCGAGCATGGAGAACGAGGTGATCGTCGCCGTGATCGTGTTGTATCTGCTCATCGCCGTAACGATGGTGACGGTTCACTACCTGCAACCCGCGGGGCAGGAAACGCGAACGTCCTCGTCGTCACCGTCGCACCGGCATTTCTCGGCACCGGTGCCGCCGCCCACTGCGGCGCCGACGCCGGCCGCGATGCCCTGATGCCAATGCCGCCATGATCCGCAATATCACCCTTGCCGGCGATCAGGTACTCATCGCCAACGGCCTGCCGCCAGCCGACCGGCCTGCGCCCGCGTTCGTGTGGCTTGAGGTGTCGCGCGCGACCGATGTGGAGCTGGCCGAGATTCGCGGCCGCTACGGCATCAGTCCGCGCAGCGACGCCCCCGGAGTCCTCGAAGAGGGCGACCATCTTTACATCCGCACTCTGCTGGTCTCACCGCAGAACGGCGAAGACCCGCGCTTTCAGTCCGTGACCTTTGTCATCGGCGAGACTCTGGTCGCCAGCTTTTCCGCCGAGCCATACGCGCCCTTCGATCTCGCGCTGCAGCGCATGCAACGCCGGCCCCGGCTGGTCGAAGGCGCGCGCGACGTACTTCGTAGACTGCTGCAGTCGGCCAATGACGCCAGCACGCTGGCGGTGGAACGCCTTGCCGATGCGCTGGCCCGGCTGTCAGCGCGTATCACCCAGCTCTCCGCCGGCTACAACGATGCCGGACAGGAGCTGGGCGTCAGCGACCTCACGGACACGATGCTGGAACTCAACGAGCGCGAGAACCTGCTCACCGATTTCATCGAGGCGCAGCTGACGCTGCACCGGGCCGTGCGCCACCTCTCCGGCGAGATCGACCACAAGACCGAGCCCGACCTCCAGCAGCTGGTCTACGAGCTGCTGGAAGACGTGCGCGGCACCAAGGAGCACGCCGCCTTCGAGCACGACAAGGTGCGCTATCTCCAGAACGCGGTCACCAACATCCTCAACATCAAGCAGAACCAGATCGTGAAGGTGTTCACCATCATCACGGCGGTGTTCCTGCCGCCGACCCTGGTCGGCACTTTCTACGGCATGAACTTCTCGGTGATGCCGGAGCTGTCCTGGGAACACGGCTTCACCTACTCGATGCTGCTGACCCTGGTGGCCGCCGTGCTGCCGCTGGTCTACATTAAACGCAAAGGCTGGCTGCGGTGAAAAGGTCATGCCCCGTGCATGGCGGGTGCGGCCGTGATGCCGCCCGAAACTGGTTTCATGGAGATTCAGATGAGCACTGACCACAGGCAGGATGTGTTGCAGAGGTTACTTTCCAGAGTGAGCCAAGTCCGGGCGCGCACTTGGCTGATGCTGGGTGGCGCTGCCCTGGCTGTGCTGGGGCTTATGGTTTGGGCGGCGATCGCCCTGTTGTCCTGGCTGTGGGCGCAGGCGCCGCAGGCCGCCGGGACTGGGCGGCAGATGGCGGGCGAAGCGATGACGCAGATCGAGAAACTCGCGCCAGGCTTGAAAGAGCAGGCTGCGAAATGGCTGCCCGTCGCGGGCGAGGCTCCACCGGAGCGGGATGTCAGCGGCAGCGATCCGGGACCGGTGGATCGTTTCCCGGGCCTGGTGCGCAGCCGCTTCGCGCGTGACGAGAACGTGATCGAGGTGAGCTATGCGGGGCGTGCCGACTTCGATGCCGTGCTCACCCACTATGTGCAGGGTTTTGCCGCGAGCGGTTTCACCCAGGACGTGCTGGCCGCAACCGCAGAGGAGGAGCGCCACCAATTCGTCGGCGCATCCGGGCGGTTCGAGCTGCGGATCGGGCGTCGGCCCGGCGGCGTGGTCGAGGTGGACTTGAGGCAGGTCCTGCAATGACGTCGGCAAGGCTGGTTCCATGCACTGCGTGTTTTGCCTCTCTCGCCGCCGATAGGGGATCCGGTGACCGTTCATGACCCACCCGCTTGGGAAACGCAGCGCCGCGCCGCGGGCGCAGGGTGCGCGCCGATGATACGGACGGACCTGCTGATCGAGACATCGCTGCGCGAGCGGATGCACGAACTCCTCGAGAGGCCCCGCGTGCAACGGGCCATCATCGCACTGATCCTGGTCAATGCCGCGATCCTGGGGCTCGAAACCTCCCCGTCGGTCATGGCGGCTGCCGGGCCGCTGCTGCTGGCGCTCGACACGACGATCCTGGCGGTTTTCGTGGTGGAGATCGCGTTGCGGCTCTACGTCCACCGGCTCGCCTTCTGGCGTGATCCCTGGAGCGTGTTCGATTTCACGGTGGTGGCGATCGCGCTGATCCCGGCCGCGGGACCCTTTGCGGTACTGCGCGCGCTGCGGGTGCTGCGCGTGTTGCGCCTGCTGAGCATGGTGCCTTCGATGCGCAAGGTGGTCGGGGCCTTGCTCTCGGCCATCCCGGGACTGGGCTCCATCGCCCTGGTGCTGATGATCATCTATTACATCGCCGCGGTCATCGCCACCAACCTGTTCGCCGCCGCCTATCCGGAGTGGTTCGGAACCCTGGGCCGTTCCCTCTACACCCTGTTCCAGATCATGACGCTGGAGAGCTGGTCGATGGGGATCTCGCGTCCCGTGATGGAACAGTTTCCCTACGCCTGGGCCTTCTTCATCCCCTTCATCCTGGTGGCCACCTTCACCATGCTGAACCTGTTCATCGCCATCATCGTCAATGCGATGCAAAGCTATAACGAGGCGCGACACCCCTCGACGGCGCCGGCGATTCACGAAACACGCGATCCCGTCGAAGCGGATCTGCGCAGCGAGTTGCGCCGACTCCAGGGCGAGATCGGCGAATTGAAGCAGATGCTGGAACGCGCGCTCGCCAGCGCAGGGAAGGCCCGATGAGAATCGAACACGCAGTGCAGGCGCCAGTGGCCGTTGCCTGGCACGCATTGGCTGCGGGCGAAAGCGCTGCCCGGTTGCAGATGGAGACCGCGCAGGGGCTGGAACCGGCGGAGGCGGAGCAGCGTCTGGCGCGCTTTGGCGAAAACCGCCTGGCCGAGCCGCCGCCACGCTCCAGGTGGCTCGCCTTCCTCGATCAGTTCAAGAGTCTGCTCATCCTGGTGCTGATCGGCGCCGCCGTCCTGGCGGGCGCCATCGGTGACCTCAAAGACGCGGTGGTGATCCTGGTGGTGGTGCTGTTCAATGCGCTGCTCGGCTTCTGGCAGGAACATCGCGCGGAGGCGACCCTCGCGGCACTGAAAAAGATGCTTTCGCCGCAGGCGCGCGTGCGCCGCGGCGGCCGCGTCGAGGAGATCCCCGCCGCGCAGCTGGTCCCCGGCGACATCGTGCTGCTGGAGGCGGGCGACCGGGTACCGGCCGACGGGCGGCTGGTCGCCGCGCACAATGTGGAGATCGAGGAAGCGGCCCTCACCGGCGAATCGCACCCGGTGGGCAAGGACGTGAGCGCCACCGTCGCCGAAGACGCGCCGCTGGCCGAGCGCATCAACATGGCCTTCATGAACACGGTGGTCACGCGCGGCCGGGCCGAGCTGCTGGTCACCGCGACCGGCATGGCCACCGAGATGGGGCGGCTTGCCGGCATGCTGGCCGAAGCGCGGCCCGGCCCGACGCCGCTGCAGATCCAGCTCGACGCCCTGGGCCGGCGTCTGGCGCTGATCGCGGGCGTGGTCATCACGCTCATCTTCGTACTGGGTCTGCTGCGCGGCGTGCCCCTGTTCGAGGTGCTGCTCACCTCCATCGCGCTTGCCGTGGCGGCCATCCCCGAGGGTCTGCCGGCGGTGGTGACGGTGACGCTCGCGCTGGGCATGCACCGCATGGCGCAGCAGCGCGCCATCGTCAAGAAGCTCGCGGCGATCGAGACCCTGGGCTGCACCACGGTGATCTGCTCGGACAAAACCGGCACGCTCACCCTAAACCAGATGACCGCCCGTGCCGCCGTGTTCCGCGGGCGGCGCTTTGCCATCACGGGCGAAGGCTACGGCACGGCGGGAGACATCGCCGCCGAGGACGGCGGCCCGCTCCCGGATCTGGCCCCGCTGCTGCAGCCGGCGGCACTCGCCAACGACAGCCGCATCCGCGACGGGCAGTTGATCGGCGATCCCACCGAGGGCGCGCTGCTGGCCCTGGCGGCCAAGGGCGGGGTGGAAGCGGAACGGCTGGCGGCGCACAGCCCGCGCATCGCCGAGATCCCCTTCGATTCCGCATACAAGTTTCAGGCGAGCTTCCATCGTGACGGCGAGGGGGTGCGGATGCACGTGAAGGGCGCACCGGATGTGCTGCTCGCGCGTGCCGCGCGCGCGCCGGGTGAGAACGGCGAGTCCGCGCTGGATGCTTCCTTCTGGCAGGCCGAGAACGAACGCCTGGCCGCCCGGGCCATGCGCGTGCTGGCCGTGGCCACGAAGACCATCCCCGCGCGCGACTTCGATCCGGCCGGCGATCTGATGGTCCATGCCTGCGACCTCCGCTTCGTCGGCCTGATCGGCATCATCGACCCGCCGCGACCCGAGGCGCGCGAGGCCATCGCCCTGTGCAAACGCGCCGGCATCGCGGTCAAGATGATCACCGGCGACCACCGGATCACCGCTGCCGCCATCGCCCACGAGCTGGGGCTGGAAGGCGAAGTGCTGGAGGGTCGCGAGCTCGACGCGATGAGCCCCGCGGCGCTGGCCGCGTGCATCGACGGCGTGGCCGTGTTCGCCCGCGTCGCACCCGAGCACAAGGTGCGCATCGTGCAGGCGCTGAAAGCGCAAGGCCACGTCACCGCCATGACCGGTGACGGCGTCAACGACGCGCCGGCGCTCAAGCACGCCGACATCGGCGTCGCCATGGGCATCACCGGCACCGAGGTGACCAAGGAAGCGGCCACCATGGTGCTCACCGACGACAACTTCGCCACCATCGTGCGGGCGGTCAAGGAAGGCCGCGCCATCTACGACAACATGGTCAAGTTCGTGCGCTTCCAGCTCTCCACCAACATGGGCGCCATCCAGACCGTGCTGGGGGCGAGCCTGCTCGGCTGGCCCACTCCGTTCACCGCGATCCAGATCCTGTGGATCAACATCATCATGGACGGCCCGCCGGCCATGAGCCTGGGGGTGGAGCCGGCGCGCGCGGGCGTGATGCAGGACCCGCCGCGACGCCCCGACGCGCGCATCCTGACCACCGCGCGGCTCGTGCGGCTGTTCGGCTACGGCGCCATCATGATGCTGGGCACCCTGGCGCTGTTCCACCATGCGCAACCACGGGGCGAGGCCTATGCGCTGACGCTCGCCTTCACCGCCTTCGTGCTGTTCCAGTTCTTCAACCTCTTCAACGCCCGCAGCGAGCACGGCACGGCGTTCAACCGCCAGTTCTTCCGCAACCGCTGGCTGTGGCTGTCGCTGGTGGCGGTGCTCGCGCTGCAGGTGCTGGTGGTGCACTGGGGGCCGGCGCAGGCGATCTTCCGCACCACCGATCTCGCACTGACCGACTGGGCGCTGGCGGTTGCCGTCGCCTCCAGCGTGCTGCTGCTGGACGAGGCGCGCAAGCTTGCGCGGGCGGCGGCGCGCCGCATCCGGAGCCGGCGATGAGTATCGGTGTGCTGGTCTCTCTCGCCCTTGGCCTGGCGCTGCTGATCGCCGGCGCGGAGCTGCTGGTGCGCGGCGCCTCGCGGCTGGCGCTGCGCTTCGGCATCTCGCCGCTCGTCGTGGGCCTGACCGTGGTCGCCTTCGGCACCAGTTCTCCGGAGCTGGCGGTCAGCGTGCAGGCCGGTCTGGCGGGTCAGGCCGGCATCGCCGCCGGCAACATCGTCGGCAGCAACATCTTCAACTTGCTGTTCATCCTCGGCCTGGCGGCGCTCATCCTGCCACTGGCAGTGTCGCAGCAACTGGTGGGTCTCGACGTACCGTTGATGATCGGCGTATCGCTGCTGTTCTGGGTCATGGCGCTGGATGGCCGCATCGGCCGCTTCGACGGCCTGCTGCTCGCCGCCGGCATCGTCGGCTACACGGTGTTCGCCATCCACCAGGGGCGCAAGGAGAATCCGGAGATCCAGGCCGAATACGCGCAAGAGTTCGGCGCCGCGAACGGCTGGCTTGGCCGCCTGCCGGTGCAGCTGGCACTGATCGCTGGCGGGCTGGCGCTGCTGGTGCTCGGCGCCACCTGGCTGGTGGACAGCGCCGTGGCCATCGCACGTGTGCTGGGCGTGAGCGAGGTGGTGATCGGCCTCACCATCGTCGCCGCCGGCACCAGCCTGCCCGAGGTCGCCACATCGATCGTCGCCGCGCTACGCGGTGAGCGCGACATCGCGGTGGGCAACGTGGTCGGCAGCAGCATCTTCAACCTGCTGGCAATCGGCGGCATCGCGGCGCTGGTCACGCCCGGCGGTCTCGAGGTCGCCCCGGCACTGGTGACCTTCGATCTGCCGGTGATGGCCGCGGTGGCCTTTGCCTGCCTGCCGATCTTTGCCACCGGCCACCGGATTGCGCGCTGGGAAGGTGCGCTGTTCTTCACCTATTACGTGGCGTACGTGACCTTCCTGATCCTCGCGGCGACCCAGCATGACACGCTGCCGCTGTTCGGCGGCGCGATGCTCGGCTTTGTGCTGCCGCTGACCGCCGTGACCCTGCTCGTTCTATGGGTCCGTACGCGCGCAACGGCCCCGTACGACGGCCTCGACACCCACCGCAACACCCACCGCAACACCAATGGAGGTTGAAGATGAAATGCCCAGCCTGCAAAGACGCCACCCTCGCGATCACCGAGCGCCAGGGCATCGAGATTGACTACTGTCCCGAGTGCCGCGGCGTGTGGCTGGATCGCGGCGAGCTCGACAAGCTCATCGAGCGTGCCGATCGGGCGGCGGGCGAGCGCCCGCGCGACGGCGATCCCGGGCGCCACGCGCGTCACGAGCCCCGCTACCGCGACGATGGCGGCTACCGCCACAAGCCGCGCAAGTCCTTCCTGCACGAGCTGTTCGACTGATGACCCGTGAACGGCGCCTGCGAGAATCCGCCGGTTCGTTTCCGTACGGCGGCCGGCGTGTCGCATTGCTCACGCAGCATGGCAAGGAACGGGTGATCGCGCCGGTGCTCGAGCCCAGCCTCGGCTGCCGGATCGAACGGGTCGAAGGCTTCGATACGGACCGGCTCGGCACTTTCACCCGCGACATTCCGCGCGACGGCACGCAACTCGAGGCCGCTCGCAAGAAGGCGCGCATCGGCATGGCGCTGTCCGGGATGCGCTACGGGCTGGCCAGCGAAGGCAGCTTCGGACCGGATCCGTTTGCCGGGCTGTTTCCCTGGAATCTGGAGCTGGTGGTCTTCGTTGACGACCTGCTCGGCATCGAGGTCGTCGGGGTCGCGCAGGGTCCGGCGATGAGCGCCCATCGGCTGGCGGAAGACTGGACCGCTGTCGAGGAATTTGCCCGGGCCAATGATTTTCCCAAGCACCAACTCGTGCTCAGGCCACAGAGCGAGGACGACCCGCGTATCCGCAAGGGGATCGCCGACTGGTCCACGCTCGAGGCCGCCTACGCCTGGGCGGCCCGGCAGTCGGCCGGCGGGCGCGTGTTTGTCGAGACGGATTTGCGCGCGCACGCCAACCCCACGCGCATGGACAACATCCGCCGCGCGGCCGGGGATCTGGCGAAGAAGCTTGCCTCCCCGTGTCCGGCCTGCGGCACGCCGGGCTTCTGGATCGTCGAGCGCATCGCGGGTCTGCCCTGCAGCGACTGTGGCACGCCCACCCGCGAGATACGCGCCGATGTTCACGGCTGCGTGAAGTGCCCGCATCGCGAAAGGCGCGAACGTACCGACCGGCAGCATGCCGATCCCGGGCGCTGCGATTACTGCAATCCTTGAACGAGCCGCAGAACCCACGAATGAACCCCACCCGCCTGACCCTCACGCGCCCCGACGACTGGCACCTGCACCTGCGCGACGGCGAGATGCTGGCAGCGGTGCTCCCCGACACCGCGCGGCGCTTCGCCCGCGCCATGGTCATGCCCAACCTCGATCCGCCCGTGCGCACGGTGGACGAGGCCCGCGCCTACCGCGAGCGCATCCTGGCGGCGCTGCCGGCGGGCCTGTCCTTCGAGCCGCTGATGACGCTCTATCTCACCGATCACACCTCGCCCGAGGAGATCGTCCGCGCCCGCGAGAGCGGCTTCGTGTACGGCGTGGGCGAGGCCTTCCTCGCCGGGGCGACGACCAACGCCCAATGGGGTGTCAGCGACTTCGCGCGCTGCGACGCGGTATTCGCCGCCATGGAGGAAACCGGCCTGCCGCTGCTGCTGCACGGCGAGGTGACCGACCCCGCAGTTGATGTCTTCGACCGCGAGGCGGTGTTCATCGAGCGGCACCTGATCCCCATCGTCGCGCGGTTCCCGCGCCTGAAAGTGGTGCTGGAACACATCACCACGCGGCAGGCGGTCGAGTTCGTCGGGGCGGCGGGGCCCAACGTGGCCGCCACCATCACCGCGCACCATCTGCTGCTCAACCGCAACGCGTTGTTCGCCGGCGGCATCCGCCCGCATGCCTACTGCCTGCCGGTGCTGAAACGCGAGGAACACCGCCGCGCGCTCGTCGCCGCCGCCACCAGCGGCAACCCCAAGTTCTTCCTCGGTACCGACAGCGCCCCGCACGCGCGGCGCACCAAGGAGTCGGCTTGCGGCTGCGCCGGCATCTACACCGCGCACGCGGCGCTGGAACTCTATGCCGAAGTATTCGAACAGGCCGGCGCACTCGACAAGCTGGAAGCGTTCGCCAGTTTCCACGGTCCCGATTTCTACGGCTTGCCGCGCAATCGCGACAGGGTGACGCTGGTGAAGCAGGCCTGGCCGGTGCCGCTGGAGATCGGCCTCGGCGGGGACGCCCTGGTACCCCTTAGGGCTGGGGAAACGGTGCGGTGGAGGCTGACGCAATGAACGATAGCGATCAACGCTCGATGGTGATGACCAGCGCACCCCGCCTCTTGAACGGGCAAGGCCGATCACAGCTTTCGCGGCATCGTACCCCTGCGTCCGGAGTTATCGCGTGACCGCCAATCGCAGAAGCAGAATCGTCACCGCGGGCGTGCAGCGCTCGCCCAACCGCGCACTGCTGCGCGCGGTGGGTTTCGGCGACCGGGACTTCGACAAGCCCATCGTCGGCGTGGCCAACGCGCACAGCACCATCACGCCCTGCAACAGCGGCGTCGGGGCGCTCGCGGCGCGCGCCGAGGCCGCGTTGAAAGCGGCCGGCGCCATGCCGCAGGTGTTCGGCACCATCACCATCTCCGACGGCATCGCCATGGGCACCGAAGGCATGAAGTACTCGCTGGTGTCGCGCGAGGTCATCGCCGACGCCATCGAGACCGTGTGCAACGGCCAGAGCCTGGACGGGTTGCTCGCCACCGGCGGCTGCGACAAGAACATGCCGGGCGCGATGATCGCCATCGCGCGCCTGAACATCCCGGCGGTCTTCGTCTACGGCGGCACCATCAAGCCGGGCCGCTATAAAGGCCGCGACCTCACCATCGTGAGCGCCTTCGAGGCGGTGGGCGAGTACGTCGCGGGCAAGATCGCCGGGCAGGAGCTGCTCGAGATCGAGCGGCGCGCCTGCCCGGGCGCGGGCTCCTGCGGCGGCATGTACACCGCCAACACCATGGCCTCGCTGTTCGAGGCCATGGGCATGAGCCTGCCGTATTCCTCGACCATGGCGGCGGAGGACGCGGAGAAGGCACAGAGCGCCGCGCAGTCCGCGGAGGTTCTGGTCGAGGCGATCAAAAAACAGATCCTGCCGCGCAACCTCCTCACCCGCGCCGCGTTCGAGAATGCGCTGGCCGTGCTGATGGCGCTCGGCGGTTCCACCAACGCCGTGCTGCACCTGCCGGCGATCGCGCACGCCGCCGGGGTGAGGCTCACGCTCGACGATATCGATGCGTTCAGCCGGCGCGTGCCGGTGCTGTGCGACCTGAAGCCGTCCGGGCGCCATGTCGCCACCGACCTGCACCGCGCGGGCGGTATCCCCCAGGTGATGAAGCTCCTGCTCACCCACGGCCTGCTGCACGGCGACGCGCTCACCGTGACCGGGCAGACCCTCGCCGAAGTGCTGCGAGACGTGCCCGAGGAACCTGCCGCCGCGCAGGACGTCATCCGGCCCTGGTCCCGCCCGGTGTACCCGCACGGCCATCTGGCCATCCTGCGGGGCAATCTCGCCGAAGAGGGGGCGCTCGCCAAGACCAGCGGCGTCAAGGTTCCGAAGATCACCGGCCCGGCGCGCGTATTCGATTCGGAAGAAGCGTGCATGGAGGCGATCCTGGCGCGCAAGATCAAGCCCGGCGACGTGGTGGTGATCCGCTACGAAGGCCCTAAGGGCGGCCCCGGCATGCGCGAGATGCTCTCGCCCACCGCCGCCCTGGTGGGGCAAGGGCTGGGCGACAGCGTGGGGCTCGTCACCGACGGGCGCTTCTCCGGCGGCACCTACGGCATGGTGGTCGGCCACGTGGCGCCGGAAGCGGCGGTGGGCGGCACGATCGCCCTGGTCGAGGAGGGCGACTCGATCACGCTGGACGCGGAACGCCGCTTGCTGCAGCTCAATGTGTCCGACGAAGAAATAGCGCGCCGCCGCGCGCGATGGAAACCGCCTGCGCCGCGCTACACGCGCGGCGTGCTGGCCAAATACGCGCGTTCGGTGTCGAGCGCGAGTCGTGGCGCGGTGACCGACTGAGGTCATGGACTAGCGGGGGCATTTGAACAGAAACTTACGGTTTCGCCCTCGCGGATCCGCTTCAAACCGTAAATATCTGCACGAACTTCACCTGCCTTTGGCCGTCTCGACGTACTTGTAGAGCGTGGGCCTTGAAATTCCCATCATTCCGCAGATTTGATCAACCGTGTGTTTTTTTCTCGTCGTAAAGCTTCACGGCCAAGGCCTGTTCATCTTTGTTGAGTGACTTAGGTCTACCACCTTTTCGTCCACGCGCTCTTGCTGCCTGGAGCCCTGCTTGGGTGCGCTCACGGATCAAGTTTCGCTCAAACTCGGCCAATGCACCGAATATATGGAAGATCGACTTGCCGGAGCTGGATGAGGTGTCGATGGCCTCCTGAAGGCTCTTCAAGCCAATCCCCTTGGATTCCAACAGTGTCACTACCTCGATCAAGTCTCTTTTAGTGACCGACTCAGGCGATCCAGTCTCCAGACCACAATGGTGTCACCGGCTCTCGCATACTGCAAAGCTTGGCGCAGGCCTGGGCGTTCCGTTTTGGCACCACTAAGCTGACCCGTATTGGTGTGGGAGGTGTGATGGACGTTGTTCAGGCCTTCTGGTTAGGCATCATTCAGGGCATCACCGAATTCTTGCCGATTTCCAGCTCCGCTCATCTTATTCTGGCCCCGGTATTGGTTGGCTGGAAAGACCAGGGCGTGGCTTTTGATCTGGCGGTTCATGTGGGCACCTTGCTGGCCGTGGTGCTGTATTTTCGTCGTGATGTCTCAAGCTTGATCAAGGACGGTTTTACCTCGGTGATGCGGCGGCGCTTCATCGGACAGGGCCTGATGACTGGCTACCTGGCTGTCGGTACCGTTCCGGCGGCGTTGGCCGGTCTGCTTTTGCTGGATCTGATTGACACCCAGCTGCGTTCTATCGAAGTCATCTTCTTTACCACGCTGATTTTTGGTCTATTGCTGGGCTGGGCGGATTGGCGCCCCAGCCAGCACCGGACTATCACCACACTGACCTGGCGGGATGCCCTGTTGGTCGGTACAGCTCAGGCGCTCTCACTTATTCCCGGCACCTCTCGCTCAGGCATAACCATCACCGCCGGGCTGATGCTCGGTCTCAGCCGGGAGGAGGCGGCTCGCTTTTCCTTCCTGCTGGCCATCCCCATCACGGCGCTGGCGGCCTCCGCCAAACTGCTTGAAGTCGCCACCGGTGATGTTGCCGTGGACTGGAGTGGATTCGTGATTGGGGGTCTCACCTCCTCCATCATGGCGCTGACCGCCATCCACTTTTTTTTGAAATGGCTCAACCGGTTCGGTATGTGGCCCTATGTGCTCTATCGAATGGCCTTGGCCGCTGTCATTTATGCGTTGTTGATGAACTGAGGAGTGATTATGACCTGGGCTTTACTCGCCATCCTGGGCGGTTTTGCTTTATTGGTGTGGAGTGCGGATCGTTTTGTCGAAGGCGCGGCAGCCGCCGCCCGACACGCTGGCATGCCTTTGGCGCCATTACGCCGATCATCGGTGGCTCCAAGGTGGCGATTCGTGACAACCGGGGAAGATGTATGCGTCGGTGGCCTCACCCACGCACCGGCCATTCGAGCCCGGCTCAGACGGCCAGCCCGATCAGCAGCGCGGCCAGCGCGGCCGCGATGCCTGCCAGGGCCAGACCGCCGCGCGTGGACAGCGCGGCCTCGGCCCGGCCCAGCGCCGGCCATGACGGCACGACGGCCTGGGCCTCGTCTTCCGGTCCGTGACCGGCGTGCGCTGCCGGCACTGGCGGCGGCCCCTGGCGCGCGAGCGCGAGCAGGGGCACCAGCAGGTCGCCCGGCGGCACCGTGAACCCGCGGCCGCCGGCCGAGCGACGCCGCCACGCCACGGCCAGCGCGGCCAGCGCGGCGCCGAGCAGCAGCGGCCAGACCGCGCCGAGCCACGCGCCAGTTGTCGCGGGCCACAGATCGGCGAGGCGACCGGCTGCGGCCCAGCCCAGCAGACTGCAGCCCACCAGCAGCGCCCAGCCCGCCCACATGGCGGCGTTGGGGGCGTGCGAGGCGTGCGCGCCGGCGCCCGCGTCCTGGCGCATCAGCCAGACCACGCGCAACATGACCAGGCTGGTGCCGGCCGCCGCCAGCGTCAGCGCCGCGGCCACGCTCTCGAAGCCTGCAGGCAGCGCGGTCTTCAAGGCCGCCTTGGCGGCGTAGCCGCTGGTCAGCGGCGCGCCGGCCAGCGCCAGGGCCGGCAGCGCCACACCGATCATCCACAGAGCACGCGCCCGGGCCGTGGGCGCGCCGGCGAGGCTCACACCGAGGAACAGCGCGGCCTTGGCAAAGGCGTGGTGGAAGGCGTAGAGCGTGGCCGCGGCAACGGCCGCCGGTGCCGCGGCCGGCACGGCCAGCGCGATGCCGACCGCCACGGTGACGAAGCCCATCTGGCTGATGCTCGAGTAGGCCAGCGCCGCCTTGGCCTGGCGCTGCACGGCGCCGGCCAGCGCCGCGGCGAAGGCGGCGGCCAGGCCGAGCGCGATCAGCGTCTCGCCCCAGGCCGGTGCCGCCGCGCTGCCCAGCGGCAGCAGGCGCAGCCAGCCGAGCAGGCCGGCCTTGATCATCGCACCCGACAGCACGGCGCTGGCCGGGGTCGGCGCCACCGGATGCGCCAGTGGCAGCCACACGTGCAGCGGCAATGCACCGACCTTGATGCCGAAGCCCACCAGCGTGAGGGCGATCACCGCGTCGCGCTGGGGCGATCCGGCCAGCGCCGAGGCGATGGCGTCGAACTGCAGGCTGCCCGCGGCGTGCCAGGCCAGCGCGATCGCCGCGAACAGCGCCAGCTCGCCCAGCACCACCAGCGCCAGGTAGACGCGGCCGGCGTGCAGCGCCTCGGGCGTGCGCGCGTGCACCACCAGCCCGTAGGAGGCAAAGCTCATCAGCGCAAAGAAGACGTAGAAACTCGCTGCGTCCAGCGCCAGCACGAGGCCGAAGTTGCCCGCCATCGCGGCCAGCCAGAACAGCCAGAAGGCGCGGCGGCGCGGGTCGTCGTGCAGGTAGCCGGCGGCATGCAGCCCGCCCGCCAGCCACAGCGCCGCCGTGAACAGCAGGAAGACGCGGCTGCTCTCGTCCAGGCCGAAGCGCGCGCCGAGGAACAGCCACGGCAGGTCCACGCTGCCGGGCGTGGCGAACAGGGCCACGGCCACGGCCGGCAGCGCGGCCAGCGGCAGCAGCGCGTACAGCCGCTGCCGCGCGCGCGCGAGCAGCGGCAGCGCGGCCAGCGGCAGCAGCGCCGGCGCCAGCCAGCTCAGCGTGGCGAGCACATCGGACGGCATCTCAGCCACCGACATACTCCCGCCGCACGATCAGCCGCGCCCAGTCCAGCGGGCTCCAGGGCATCGCCGCGAACACGCCCACGCCCAGCGAGAACAGCGCCGTCAGCAGCACCGGCACCAGCAGCATCGGCCTAGCGTCGAGGCCGCGGCCGTGCTCCTCGGGCCAGGGGCCGCGGGCGGGGCGGAACCAGGCCCGGTGCAGGATCGGCAGGAAGTAGAGCGCGTTGAGCAGGCTCGACAGCGCCAGCACGCCAATCACCCACCATTGCCCGGCCTGCGCCGCGCCGGCGCCGAGGTAGAGCTTGCTGACGAAGCCGGCTACCGGCGGCACGCCGATCATGCCCAGCGCGCCCACGGTGAACGCGGCCGTGGTCAGCGGCATGCGCCGCCCGATGCCATCCATCTCGCTGACGTGGTGCACGCCCAGCGTCTCGGCATAGTTGCCGGCGCTGAAGAACAGCGTGATCTTCATCAGGCCCTGGTGCACCAGGTGCACGACGGCGCCGGTGGTGGACACCGGCCCCAGCACGGCCGCGCCGAGCACGATGTAGGACACCTGGCTCACGGTCGAGTAGGCCAGCCGCTTCTTCAGCTCGTCCTGCGCCAGTGCGCGCCACGAGCCGTAGACGATGGTCAGCGCGGCGGCGGCGGCCAGCGGCGTCAGCACGCCCAGCGTGGCGGCGAACTCGATGCCGAAGACCTCGTAGACCACGCGCAGGATCGCGAAGGCGCCGGCCTTGACCACCGCCACTGCATGCAGCAGCGCCGACACCGGCGCCGGCGCCACCATCGCCCGCGGCAACCAGCCGTGCAACGGCACCAGCGCGGCCTTGACGCCGAAGCCGATGATCAGCGCCGCGAACAGCAGCACCAGCATACCCGCGCGCCCGTCGGCAAAGGGTTTGAGGTAGCCACCCCCGGTGAAGTCCTGCGGCCCGGTCAACACCTGGGCCCCGACCACGGCCAGCAGCAGCAGTGCGCCGGAGGGCAGCGTGTACATCAGGTAACTGCGCCCGGCGGCCAGCGCCGCGGGCGTGCCGCGGTGGATGACCAGCGGATAGGTCACCAGCGTCAGGATCTCGTAGAAGACGAACAGCGTGAACAGGTTGCCCGCCAGCGCGATGCCGGCGGTGGCCGAGACGCACAGGCTGAAGAAGCCGAAGAAGCGGCTGCGATGCGGCGAGTCCTCGAGGTAACCCACCGCGTAGACCGTGGTCACCACCCACAGCAGGGCCGACAGGGTCAGGAACAGCAGGCTCCATTCGTCGGCACGCAACACCAGGTCCAGGCCCGGCAGCAGCGCCAGGCGGGCCTCGTAGTCCTGGAAGCGGCCCACGTTCCACAGCATGACGAGCACGAAAACCAGCTTGGCGGCGGCGCCGGCCAGGTTCAGCGCGGTGCGCAAGCTGCGCCGGTGCTCCGGCAGCGCGAAGATGACCAGCCCCGGCAGCAGCGAACTCGCCACCACGGCGACCGGCACCCAGGAGACGTTGGTCATGGCGCGACCCCGGTGGCCAGCAGAGCCGCGAGCGGCCCGCCGACCAGGGCCAGGCCCACGGCCAGCAGCGCCAGCGCGAGCGACACCAACTGCGGCGCCGTCGGTGCTCGCGGCACCGCGCCGCCGGGCGGCGGCTCGCCACCCTCGACGAAAGCGCGCGACAGCGCGTGGAAGAGGAACATCGCGGACAACAGACTGCCCGCCAACACGACGGCGACCGTGCCCCAGGCGCCGGCCCGCACCGCCGCCTCCACCAGCAGGTACTTGCCGACGAATCCTCCGGTCGGCGGCAGGCCGACGAGGCTGAGCGCGGCCAGCGCGAAGGCGGTGGCCGTCAGCGGCAGGCGCGCGCCGAAGCCGGCTAGCGCGGCGATGCGGTCGTGCCCGTAGGCGGCCAGCAGCGAGCCGGCGCACAGGAACATCGAGGCCTTGGCCGCCGCATGGCTGGCAGCCAGCAGCACGGCCGCGGTCAACGCGCCTGCGGCAGCGCCGCCCGCACCCTGTCCGGCCAGCGGCAGCGCGATCAGCAGGTAGCCGAGCTGGGCGACAGTGGAGTAGGCGATCATCGGCTTGAGCCGTTGCTGGCGCAAGGCCTGCACGCCGCCCCACAGCACCGCCCCGCAGCCGAGCACGCCGAGCAGCACCGGCCCTGCCTGCCAGGGCAGCGCGCCGAACAGATCCAGCCACAGGCGCGCGAGCAGGTAGAAGCCGGCCTTGACCACCAGCGCCGACAGCGCCGCCGACACCGGCGCCGGCGCCGCGCCGTGCGCCGGCGGCAGCCAGAAGTGCAGCGGGAAGACGGCGGTCTTGACCAGCAGCCCGGTGGTCATCAGCGCCGCGGCGAGGCCTGCCGACAGGCTCGGCTGCACGCGCGCGCGCAACTGCTGCAGGTCCAGCGTCTGGTATGCCGCATACAGCAGTTCGACGCCCAGGATGTAGAGCATCGAACCGAGCAGCGCCAGCAGCAGGTAACGCAGGGCCGCTGCCGCCGCACCGGCGCCGGCCAGGGCCACCAGTGCCACCGCGGCCAGGCCCAGCAGTTCCAGCGTCACGTACAGGTTGAACAGGTCGCCCGACAGGTACAGCGCATTGAGCGCGCCCCAGGCCAGCAGCCAGACCGGCCAGAACAGCCAGTCCGGCCGGTCGGTCGTCGTCTCGGGCCGGCCGGCCCGAACGTCGTGTGGCGGGGCCGGGGACTCGTGCGCGCCGGTGGCATGCGCTGCGCCGAAGTAGCGCCAGGCGTACAGCGCGATCCCGCTGCCGACGATCGCGGTCATCAGCAGCATGGCGGTCGCCAGGCCGTCGGCGCGCAGCGCGATGCCCAGCGGCGCGGCCCAGCCGCCCATGAGCACCTCCTGCACGCCGCCGTCCAGGACCGCGGCGGCCAGGCCGAGCACCGCGACCGTGCCGAGCAGGCTGCCCAGCAGCCCCGCGGCGGCGGCACCGCGCCGGCCGGCCAACAAGGCCGCCACCGCGGCGGCTAGCGGCACGGCCGCCACGGCGATGAGCCAGGCGCCGCCGCTCATGGCGCGCGATCCTCCGGCAGCTGCGCGCTGCCGTCGTGGCGGTGCATGCGGCGCAGCAGCGCCAGCGCCAGCGCGGTGGCGCTGACCGCGACGACGATGCCGGTGAGCACCATCGCATGCGGTACCGGGTCGGGACGGCCGGCGCTGTCCACGGCGCGCGAGGCCAGCGCCACCAGCATCATGAACACGCCCGCGCCGAGTACGTTCAGGCCGAGCAGGCGGCGCAGCACGTGGCGTGCGACCAGGGCGGCGTACAGGCCCATCGCCACCAGCACGATGCCGGCCAGGCCGTAGAGCAGTGCCAGACTCACTCGCCGGCCTTTCCCGTCCGGCCGCCGACGAACAGTCCCAGCATGATCACGGCGATCGACAGCATCGCGGCGGTCTCGATCAGCAGGATCAGTGCACCGGCCCAGGCGGGCGGGAAGCTCAGGAAGCCGCCGCCGAACGCTGCCATTGCGACGCCCACGCCCAGGAAGACCGCGAAGCCCAGCACGACCGCCGCCCGCACCGGTGCCGTGGCCGGCAGCGACAGCGGTCGCGCCAGATGCCACAGCACACCGCCGGCAGCCAGCAGCGCCGCGCCCTGGAAGGCGCCGCCGGGGGCATGCGCGCCGACCCACAGCAGGTAGCCCGCCACCACCACGGCCAGCGGCAGCAGGATGCGCAGCAACAGCCCCAGCATCGGATCGGGTGCGGGCGGCGGGAGAGGCGGTTCGACATCGAGAATCCACAGCCCCAGCACCGCCAGCAGCAGCACGCCCACCTCGAGCAAGGTGTCCCAGCCGCGGTAGTTGAGCAGCGTCGCGGTCACCGGATTGCTCACGCCGCTGTTGCCCAGTTGCTGCAGGGCCGGACCCGTCAGGCCACGCCAGGATTCGGGCAGGAGCAGCACCGAAGCCACGAGCAGGCCCGCCAGGCCGAGGCAGGCCAGCGCGATGCCGGCGCGCGCCGGCGTCAGGCCGAGCGGTCGGGTTTCGTCGGCCGCGCCGTCGCGGCCCAGGCGCGCCAGCGTGTCCAGCAGCAGCGCCCCGGCCAGCCCGGCGCCGATGGCCGCCTCGGCCAGCGCCACGTCGGGCGCGCCCAGGCGCACCCAGGCCAGCGACAGCAGCAGCCCGAAGACGATGAACTGCACGACCGCCTTGAACAGGTCGGCGCTGGCGAGCGCGCGCCAGCCCAGCCAGACCAGCAGCACGACGAGCACCAGGTCGAGCGCGTGCACCTCAGCGGCCATCGCGGGCGTCCTCGCCGGAACCCTCGGGGCCGGCCGTCGCGGCCGCCGGGTCGCCGTGTGCGCGCAGAGCCGACTGCGCCACCAGGTAACAGGCCACCGAACTGGCGAACAGCACCAGCAGCCACACCAGCAGCAGCCGCAGCACCTCGAAGGTGTCGTCGGCCTGCAGCGCAAGCCCCAGCACGACCAGGCCGAGGCCGAGGTTGTCGGCCTTGGTCAGCGCGTGCAGGCGCGACAGCAGGTCGGGCAGACGCAGCACGCCGACGCTGCCGGCCAGGAAGAACAGCATGCCGGCGCCGATGAACACCAGCGACAGCGCGCCGCGCAGCTCATCGCCGCTCACGAGGGCCCGTCCCCCGCGGCGCTTGCGTTGCGGCCCGCGTCGCGTTCGGGCGGCTGCACGCCGATGCGGCGCACGAACACCACACCGGCGACGCCGGCCAGCAGCGCGAGCACCAGCGCCACGTCGAGCAAGGCCGGCACATCGGTCGCGCGGGCCAGCAGCAGCAGCACGGCCACTGCACCGCTGCCCAGCAACTGCGCCGCCAGCATGCGGTCGCCGTTGGACGGGCCACGTTCCACCCGCACCAGGCCGAGGGCAATCGTCGCCAGCACGCCGGCCGCCGCGATCCAGAGGACCGGCGACATCCACTCAGGCATCGCCAGCCTCCGGCGCCGGCAGGCGCAGCGCAAACAGCCGGGCCACATGCTGCTCCAGCGCGGCCAGCTCGCCAGCGACGGAGGCGGTGGCGTCGAGCGCGTGGATCAGTAGTTCGCGATCGTCGGCGGCCGCAACCAGGGTGCCCGGCAGCAGGCTGGCGCACAGCACGAACAGCGTACGCGCCGGACTGCCGGCGGGCAGGCGCCAGCGATAGCGCACCAGGCCCGGTGCGATGCGCGGCTGCCGCGCGCTGACCCGCCCCGCGACGTCGAAACCGCCACGCACCGATTCGCGCGCGAAAAAGACCGCAAAACGCAGCGCGCCTGCCGGATCGAGCCGCCAGACCGTGGCCGGCGCCGCAACGCGCCGCGCCAGCAGCAGCGCGGCAACGATCGTCGGTACGCCGACGATCCAGGACGAGGCATCGCCGCCGGCCAGCACGAACCACAGCAACGCCAGCAGCGCGGCCAGCGCCAGCGACCGCGCGGTGACGGACTTCGCCGGCCTGACCGGCTCCCCCCGGTTGGGGTGGAGGTGGTGGTTCGCTTGCATGGCTCCCTCTTCGACCTCGGTGCCGGCGCCTGCGTCGGCGCACGACCGTCATCGGGATTGTGTGATCGTTTGCGGCGCCGCGAGAAGGCTAGCACGGCGCCGCGTCGGCAGCCTTGTCGCCGCTTCGTTTTCCTCCGCCTACGTGCGATAGGGAACCGACTTCAACCAGGACCGGTGTCGGGCGCGGTGCCTTATCGGGAACGATCTTCGCGCGGCGACTTCGGCGGGGATTCATTCCCTGGTCCTCGCCCCCTTCGGCAGCATGGCCGCCTCCTGCACCAGCGGCCGCAGGCGCTTGTGCAGCAGCCGGGTTTCCAACAGGTTCGAGACTTGCAGCATCGCTTCGACGGGGTCGAAGGGCATGGTAAGAAAGTCCGGGTATGGCGAATTCTCTGTTGTTGGAGTTCGCCGGTAGATAGGCGATAAAGTGCGAATCTGGCGTTGTTTGGACCTGTATCGTCTGCTAGAGTCCGAGACGCATGAAACCTTCGATCGCCCTCGCCGAACACCGCACCGAGCTTCGCCGCATTGTCGAGCGATACGGCTTGTCGCGGCCGCGAGTATTCGGATCGGTGGCCGCTGGGATGGATCAAGACGATAGTGACCTTGACCTTCTCGTTGACCCTACACCGGAAACGACGCTGTTCACGATTGCGGGACTGCAGTGTGCAGCCGAAGAGCTTCTGGGCGTGCGCGTTGATGTCCTGACGCCCAAGGCGCTTCCAAAGCGTTTTCGGGATCGAGTGCTCTCAGAGGCGCTGCCACTGTGAGTCGCCACGAGCTGCGCGCGGCCGATTATCTGCAGCACATGCTGGACGCCATCGCCCGGGCAGTCGACTACGTGTCTTCATTCGACACACTGGCTGACTTCGAGATGGACGGCATGGCGCAGGATGCGGTCGTGCGGACCCTTGAAATCATCGGTGAAGCGGCCGTCAAGCTGGAGCGATTTTCGCCGTCGATCGTCGAGGCGTCAGGACACATTCCGTGGAAGCTGATGCGCACCATGCGCAACAAGGTGATCCACGACTATTTCGATGTGGATGTCGGCGTCGTGTGGAGCACGGTGAAGAACGATCTTCCAACCCTCGAAATGCAGATCAAAGTGCTGCTGCAAAAGGTCTGTCATGAGGACCGGTAGCGGGCACGCTACGCAATACCATCCAGAGCGGTTCGAGATTATTCGCGGCGATGACGACGATCGCCTAAAGTTCTGGGAGTCAGTTCATCACGCAGAAGAGACTGCGCCAGGGTCCGGCACTGGCGCAACGCGGGATGGCTTGGTGTCGAACGCAGAAATGAAGCGCCTCGAAGAGGCCGAAGATTGCGCCTGGGCTTACTACACACCATACGAGAATGCTGGCAGGGCCATCTTCAGCTTCCCGTCGGCGCTTGTTCAGATGCTTATGCACTCTGCGGTGGACGACGTTCCCACTACGCTCATTCGCGCCCCTTATGACTCCCTGTTTATTCACTTCGGTGTTGAAGCTGGAATCCGATCTGCCTTGACTGGACTTCCGCTGGACGGTGTCTACGTGGACATCGACAGCGGTCCGAACGGTGGGATATCCCTGTGGGCTACGCCGGTCGCGCCCTGGATGGCGGAGGCGCCCAGATGGTCGTTCCTCAAACGCATCCAGGAGGATCACAAACTCGGCTACTTCGAATGTCGCCTCGGTTTCGACGATGGAACGACCTTCGGCGAGATACTCGCGGCTCCATTCGAGAATCCATACACCGGGATGACGGAGTTCGACTACTGGCGACAGGAGCGGAGAGCGAAGGACGCACTCGCCAGCAGCGGTTACGAGTACACGATCAAGCCGCATCGAGAAGCGATCACGACGTGGACGCCCGATGAAGAATGCGTTATTTGGCGTGAGCAGACGGATCAGTTGGCCCGCTTAGTCGTCAATGCGCTGCTGTACCTCGTGTACGACAAGCGAGAAGTGGAACTCGACTATCCGGCCCATGCGCCTCGTCGCTTGGCGGCTCAAGCTCGTTCAACGAAGCCTACCGAGGCACGGCGTGCTACGAGCAAATTGGCGTCTATGGGATACCGAAAAGTGTATCTCTGCGGGCGCCACTTCAAGAGTCCCACGATCGGCGACGGCGCCACATCCCTATCCGCTCATTGGCGGCGAGGGCATTGGCGACAGCAGGCGTGCGGACCTGAGCTTCGAGATCACAAACTGATCTGGATCATGCCGACCCTAGTGAATGCCGGGGCGGGGCAGATGATTCACGGGCACATCTACGAGGCCGGAGAGCGCCAAAAGGCCCGGCTGTGACGAGCATCCTGAACCTCCGTCACCTTCATCCACAGAAGGTCGAGGAGTCCGAGCACGACTATCACGTCCGGGCGACGACGGAAGTGTCTCCGGCGGCCTGCGCACACTGTCAGTCGCGGCAGATCATCAAGCACACCCCGTATGAGGTCCTGATTCGCGATCTGCCGGTTCACGGCAAGCGCGTGGGCATCTATCTCGACCGGCAGCGGTATCGCTGCAAGTCCTGCGGCAAGACCTTCACAGCCGACATCCCCGAAGTCGACGATCGCCGCAACATGACCCGGCGCTTGGTCAAGTGGATCGGCGAGCAGGCCGTAAAACGCCCATTCCTGCACGTCGCCGAGGAATGCGGCGTCGACCGCCAGACCGTCACACTGATCTTCTCCAATTACGTCGGTGAGCTGGAGAAGAAGGTCCGCTTCGAGGCGCCACAGATGATGGGCATCGACGAGATTCACATCATCCGCAAGCCGCGGTGTGTGATCGGCAACATCGAGCGCAACACGATCGTCGAGATGTTGCCGAACCGCAACAAGACGACGGTCGCGACGTACCTGACGCGGCTGCCAGGCCGCGAGAAAGTGCGGTACGTGGCGATGGACATGTGGACGCCGTACCGCGATGCCTGCCAGACCGTCCTTCCGCAGGCGACGATCGTCGTCGACAAGTTCCATGTGCTGCGGATGGCCAATGGCGCTGTCGAGGCCGTTCGCAAAGCGCATAGGGCCTCGCTGACGGCTCCTCAGCGACGAGGGCTGATGCACGACCGCTTCGTGATGCTCAAGCGTCCTGGGGACCTCACCGACCGCGAAAAGCTGCTGCTCGACGGCTGGACGGCGAACTACCCGCTGCTGGGCGAAGCGTATCGGGCCAAGGAAGCGTTCTACGGTTTCTACGAGTGTCGGACCAAGGCGGACGCTCAGCGCTACTACCAAGCCTGGGAGGACAGCCTGTCCGATCGCGTCGCGCCGGCGTTCAAGGACATCACCAGCGCATTCCGCAACTGGGGGCCGCTGATCCTCACGTACTTCGATCACCGGATCACCAACGCGTTCAGCGAGAGCATGAACAACCTGATCCGGCTGATGAACCGCCTGGGCCGGGGCTACAGCTTCGACGCGCTCCGCGCCAAGGTGCTGTTCACGGATCGCGCGCAGGTCCGCCGGCCGAAGTTTGAACGCAAGGTGACCGTCGGAGACGTGTACATGGACCGGATGACCAGCTTCCAGACGACCAGGCCCAGGCGCGAGTTCACAGGGAGCACCGAGCCGATGCTGAACTATGGTGTCGACATCGCGACGCTCACCAGGCTGCTGGAATCTGGCGAACTGTAGTGGTGTGAACGCCAGCAGAACTGCCGCCATCCATACCTCACGACTGGAAGTAGCCATGCAATCGATCAGCATCCTGCCGTTGTCGATCAAGATGAACGCGGAGCAGCTCGACGTGATTCGAGAACTGCTGGCCAACCTGGATAAGGCACGCCGCCAGCCTCATCTCATGGACGACGAGGGCATCGATCGCATTTTGCGGCTGTATACGGAAACGAAGTCGCAGACGATCCCAATGATGCGGTCCCACTTGGCGCACTGGCGGAAAGCACGTCCGACTGCGCAGCAAGGAAAACAACTGGACCAGTTCGAGAAGCAGCTCATCGATCTGGAAAGTGGGTGCGAGAGCGTTCTCGCCTGTGCATCGGAGATCCGCAAGGGCACGATCGACCGAGTCATGGCGATGTCAGACGAGGAGCTGGGGTTGGCTGTCCTTCTCGGGCAGATGCCAGCAGTGCCTCCGCCTCATGTCCCTGATCGGGTGGACGTGAAGAGATTCCGCTGCCCCAAGTGCGACAAGCCAATCAGCCTGGCCATTTTCGCCGCTCACCTGAGCAGCGTCAGCGACCTCCAGGACATTGCACGAAGCGTTTGGCACCACCTGGAGGAGTTCGACTTGCCGGCCAACGTGGTCGGTCAGCCGATGGTTGAGGACATCTTGGCAGGCTTGCCTCCCCAGCAAGTACGTCATGCAACCCTGCAGGCATGGCCGACGCTCGGCAAGAAACTGAGCTATATGTCCAGCGACGACGCTGGAAAGGTATTGGACGCGTTGTTGCTCAAGCACCGCTGTAAGCGGGCAAGACGGCAAGGCGCCGCGCGGACGAAAGCCACCTAGCAACAATCGTCGCCACAACTCGGGCTATGCCCAGTCACGGGTCCAACAACATCAAATTCGCAATACCCGAAAGTCCTTGGCCCCCAGCGACAGCGCACGCTGCTTGGCCTGGCTGGTGGCGTCAGCGGTGAGCACCAGCACCGGCCGGAACTCGTCGGCCGTGCGCTGTCGCTCCAGACGCTCCAGCACGGGCATAGCCGGACAGGCCCGGCATCATCAGATCGAGCAGCACGAGGTCGGATCGAACGCGGCGTGGAGATTACGAACCTGTTCCGGCTCGGTGGTGCTGACTACGTTGGTGGCGCAGATTGGCGGGCTCCACCAGCCGTTGTGCGAGACCGAGAATGGCGTTGAGCGGCGTGCGCAGCTCGTGACTGGTCCGCGACAGGAACTGGGTCTTGGCCAGGCTCGCCGCCTGCGCTTCGACCGCGCGCGCGGCCAGCAAGGCGCTGGCGTTCTGCAGGCGCTCGGCGAGCCGCACCACGCCGCTGAACAACAGCAGGTAGGCGCAGGTAGGCGGAAATTCCGCTGAGCAGCACCGGGGCACTGGTGATGAGGTCTACTCAGAGATTGCGGAGCACAGCCTCGCGAGCGGCGTCGGAATTCTCGCGCACCAGTGGGTCCAGCTCGTGCACGGAAATCGGTTCGGGCTCGACATCGAACGCGTCGGTGATCTCGTCGAGCAGGTACGGACCGAAATCCGGAGTGCCCGCCAGTCGAAGGACGTAGTACCAGCCGGCGTGGTCCTGGAGGACTCGAAGCATCTGATCCGGATAGGCTCGCCTGCGCAAGCGGATCTCGCGAGCAAATCGCGCGCGCTGCTCGGCAGTCATCAGACGCTCCCCGTGCGCAGGGTCAAGGCCTGTGCGACCAGCACGCTGCCGTGCCGACTCCAGAGCGCATCGGCCAGTTCCTGGCCGAGCTGAACGTCCAAGACGTCGGCACCGAAGAGTCGATCCGCCATGCCGGGGAAGGCGAGCCAGGACGGGGCCAGCGCGAAGAATGCAATCGGCCCGCAGCGCGCGGTCACAGCCACTTCGTTCGTCGGCACAATGCCGTACTGGCACCAGCTGACCTCCCGAAACTCGCGGTCGGGACGGTCCTGGACCTGGACGATCACCTCGCCCCGAGCGATATGCCGCTCAAGCGCGGAACCGCCCAGCGGCCCCGCAAGCAGTACGTCGATCAACTTCGATATCCCGCGTCGTGCAGGCGCTGACGTTCGAATGCGTCAGCGCACGCGACTTTTCCGGTACGTCTCGGCGTGGTTGGCCAGAAACTCGGTCATCGCGTCGCGGTGCTGCAGCACCGTGGCCGGGATCTGCAGGTTCAGTTCGCGGGCAATCGCGACCGCGTACTTGACCTGCTTTTCCGAAGGGGGGATCACGTTGTTCTCCAGCATCGACGAGATCACCTCGACGATGCTGGACGACAGCTCCAGCCGCCTGCGCTCCTGCAGCGGAGAGTCCGGCGACGCCCTCATCAGGCGGATCAGCTTTTCCTCGACATGCGCTTCAAACTGCAGTGGAAGCGTCATCTCGTGATCGCCGTAGACGAGAACAAAGGACACGCTCGACCCCTTGATTTTCCGGTGTTCTGGATGGGTTCGACCGCATGCCCCAGCTGGCCTGTCGCGGCTTCGGACTGTCCGCTGACACATCGACAGGCATTTCGAGCGCCAGGGAGCGCCGGCGCGCGCATTATGACCTATAGGTCGTGGACAGTCCACGGGCCGGACCCAAGCCTTCGTGCATGGTCCGACCGCGCAAAATCAGCCTTCGCGAAAGGCTCGCTGTGAATGTGCGCAATGAGCGCCTCGCGCGGCGCTGGACTCAGGAGGATCTCGGACACCGCTCCGGCGTGAGTCAGCGGTACATCAGCCGCCTCGAGTCCGCGAAGTCGGCGATCACGGTCGATACGATCGACAAGCTTGCTGAGGCATTCGACGTCGATGGCGCACAGTTGCTGCGGCGACCGCCATAGACTTGACCATTGCCAAACAACACCGGCGGTGACCAGATCGGCCGGGAGATTCCGCCGGCGCCGCCCTTCGCTCGCCGATGATCGCGATCAGTGCGTCCCCATCATGACCGCCTCGAGGCAGCGCCGTACTGCATCGACAACGAGCTGCAGACATGGTGTCCGCAGGCGAAACCGTCGAAGCACATGTTTCCGAGACCTTGTCTGGTCATAGGAAGACTGCTCAGCCCGCTACCCCGGAGTACCGAAAAACCAGGCCGGTCCCTGCGCAGGCGGCCAGCACCCACATCAGGTTCACGTGGAACTTCAGCAGCGCGAGCATCGCAGCCGCGCCCAGCAGCAGCGCCGGTACGCGGATCGAGTCCAGCTCCGGAACCGGCAGGTTCAGGCCCAAGCCGCTCCAGGTCGGCACCTCGGCGAACAGCACGTGCAGTGCAAACCAGATCGAGAGATTCAAAATCACCCCGACCACTGCCGCAGTGATGCCCGTGAGCGCCGCGCTCAGGGCACGATTCCCGCGCAGGCGCTCGATGTATGGCGCGCCCAGGAAGATCCACAAGAAGCAAGGCACGAACGTGACCCAGGTGGATAGCGTCGCACCGAACACGCCGGCCATCATCGGATCGAGGCTGCCGGGATCGCGATACGCACCAAGGAAGCCAACGTAGGTGAGCACCAGGATCAGTGGCCCCGGTGTGGTCTCTGCCAGCGCCAGGCCCTGCACCATCTCGCCGGGCGTGAGCCAGCCGTAGCGTTCCACCGCCTGCTGCGTCATGTAGGCCAGCACCGCGTAGGCGCCACCGAAGGTCACCACTGCCATCTTGCTGAAGAACACCGCCTCCTGCGTGTACACGTGCTGCGCACCGAGCAGGACGAGCAACAGCAGCACCGGAATACCCCACAGCACGACGCCGGAGAACAGCACGCGCAAGGTCCAGCTTGAACTCGGGTGCGCAAGATCCGGCAAGCTGTCATCGGCTCCCATCTTGCTCGTCCCGTCCGTGCTCGGCGGCAGAAAGATCTGCGGCGCGTAGCGGCTACCGACCCATCCGATCAGACCCGCTGCGAACACGATGACGGGGAATGGCACTCTGAACGCGAAGATCGCCAGAAACGCCAGGCCGGCGAGCGCGTACAGCGCGCCGTGCTTGAGCGCCTTCCTGCCGACGCGGATCACCGCCTCGATCACGATCGCCAGGGTCGCCGCCTGCATGCCGAACAGCAGGCCCTGCATCCAGTCCAGCTCCCCCCAGACCACGTAGGCCACGGCGATCACGGTCATCAGCACGAAGCCCGGCAGGATGAACAGCAGTCCTGCGACCAAGCCGCCGAGCGTCTTGTGCAGCAGCCAGCCGATGTAGGTGGCGAGCTGCTGCGCCTCCGGACCCGGCAGCAACATGCAGTAGTTGAGTGCATGCAGGAAGCGGGTTTCGGAGACCCACTGCTTTTCTTCAACCAGGATGCGGTGCATCAATGCGATCTGCCCGGCCGGCCCGCCGAAATTGATGAAGCCGATCTTCAGCCAGACAAAAAAGGCCTCGCGGAAGCTGACGGCGGAAGGCTCTACGGTGTGATTCATCGCGGCGGGGATTCCCGGATTCAGGCGGTCAGGCGGCGCGCATGCTGGAAGCGCTGATCGACGATGGCCCAGTCGACGTTGGCGAGAAAGGCATCAAGGTACTTCGCCGCCGCGCTGCCGTAGTCCATGTGGTAGCTGTGCTCGTACATGTCGAGCACGAGCAGCGGCAGCCCGGCGATGGCCCCGTGCAGGTGGTCCCAGGCCCACTGGTTGCGCAGCTCGCCGGTTGCGGCGTTGAAGCTCAGCACGCACCAGCCTGAACCGCCTGCGAGCGACATCGCGGTGCGCCGGAACTCCGCTTCCCAGGCTGCGGTACTGCCGTAGACCTGCGCGAGCGCCTTGGCGATCTCGCCGCCGGGCTTGCCGTCGCCGCCGAGGTTGTCGAAGTAGTGTTCGTGCAGGATCACCGAGCCGACGCGATGCAGTTCCTCGCGCTTGAGCCCGCCGTAGACGATGGACGGAAAGTCCGCGTCCTGCATCGCGCTCGCGAGCCGGGTCTCGATCAGGTTCAGCGTCTTCACCGAACCGATGTAGTTGTTTTCCCAATGCGAGCGGATCAGCTTCTCGGACAGGCCCTTGAGCTTGGCCGGATCGAAGCGCAGGGGCTTGGGGGTGTGGGCCGCGGAAAAGGCGGCGCGAAGCGGCCTGGAGGGGTTCACGGGCGTCTCCTGTGCAAACAGCGGGAGCGAGGCGGTCGTCGCGGTGGCGCCGATGACAGCCAGGGCGTCGCGGCGGGTCAGCAGCGGATCGGATGCATCGTTCATGGGCGTATCTCCATCGTCGTGGGTTTCCAGTCGTGGGCTTCGGTGCCGGCGCTGCGGCACCACGCATACAGCGCGTCGTACAAGGTCATGCCCTGCGCGAGCATCGCGTGGTCGTCCGGATAATTCGCCGAGAGGCCCAGCGAGATCGCGAGCAATCCGGGCGCCTGCGCGGCGAGTTCCGGCCGCGCCGTGCCGGCGCCGCGGACGATCGCGGCGAGATGCACCAACCCGGGGGCGCGCAACTCGAAGTGGCGAATGAAAGCGTCGAAGCTGCATTGGTCACCGACATGGGAGAAGCGCGCGTCGGGGATGTCGTAGGGCTCCGCGCCAAGCTGGCGGCCGCGTTCTCGCACCTCGGCCGTCGGCACGTAGAAAAACTCAGCCAGCGGATCGATGAAGCGGCGAACCAGCCAGGGACAGGCGATGCGGTCGATCTTCGGCCGCTCGCGGGTGATCCAGCGGCCTGGCGTCGATCGCAGTGGCTCGCGCCACGCAATGGTCGGGCCGCCGTCGGCACACCAGGCGGCATAGCCCCCTTCGAGGTAACGGGCTGCAACGCCGAGGTTCGCGAGCCGCGCGCAGGTGTCCTGGCTGACCGCGCGGCCATGCGCGCAGTGCACGACGACCGACCGTGCACCAAGATCTTTCGCCCAGGTTTCGAACATCGCCGGGTCTCTGCGCAGACTGCCCGACACCAGGCGCCCGGACGCCGTAAAGTCCGCTTCGCGGCGGACGTCGATGCACAGCGGGGCCTCGGCCCGCCCATGGCTTGCGAGCAGATCGGACACGGAAATCGATGGCAGCGGCACGGTCGTCATCCGGTTCGTGTTTCGTGATTATGATACGAATGTATCGTCTTTTGGTTGGCTATGACTGAACCGCTGGACTGGCTGCTGTTCCTGCACACGCTTCCGCCGAAGCCGGATTACCTGCGGGTGAAGGTCTGGCGGCGCCTTCAGGCGCTGGGCGCGGTGGCGGTCAAGAACTCGGCCTATGTTCTGCCGAGCAACGAGCGCACGCGCGAGGATTTCCAGTGGCTGCAGAAGGAAATCGAGGGTCTGGGCGGCGAGGCCTCGATCTGTGCGGCGCGTTTCGTGGACGGGCTTTCAGATCAGCAGTTGCGCGGCCTGTTCAACGCGGCGCGCAACGCCGACTACGCCCAGCTGACCGAGGATCTGCGCGAGCTGCAAGTCTCGGCGGATGTGGCGGAGACTGAAGACGAATGCCGGACGCGAGTGCGCAAACTACGCAAGCGACTGGACCAGATCGTCGCCCTCGACTTCTTCGGCGCCGAAGGGCGCGACAGCGCCACGAGGCTGCTGACCGAGATCAATGATGCGCTGTCGCGGCGCTCAGCACGCGGCACAGCCCCGAACGCTGGAGCTCAGCAGCGCGGTCGCACCTGGGTGACGCGCAAACACGTCGGCGTGGATCGAATGGCTAGCGCCTGGCTGATCAGGCGATTCATCGACCCGGCCGCCAAGCTGCTGTTCGTGGATCGCGATGCGCCAGTGGTCAATGGTCAGCTTCGTTATGACATGGACGACGGCGACTACACCCATCAGGGGGACCGCTGCACGTTCGAGGTGCTGCTTGATCGTTTCGGGTTGGACGATCCTGCGCTGCAGCTGCTCGGCCGGATCATTCACGACCTCGACCTGAAGGACGGAAAATTTCGCGAAGAGGAAACCCCTGGAGTATCCGTCCTGCTCAAGGGCATCGAAAGCGGTCACGCCGACGATGACGCCAGGATCGCGCTTTCTTCGCAGTGCTTCGATGCCATCTACTCGGCGTCTCGCAGCAGCGGCTGACGGTTATCCGGGACGACGCACGCTGGCTACGCCGACGGGCGGTTTGCACTCGCAGAGTAATTTCCTAGCCGTAGGTATCCCGCATCAGTTCTCTGAACGCGATCAGATCACTGCCTTCGGGGACACCGCCCCAGATCTGCCAGTGAATCAGATCGTCAAAGACCGCAAGGGCATCGTCGCTCAGCTTCCAGCCGCAGGTCTTGTATGAGTGATAGTGACGACCGATGGGCTGGATCTGGTCGAGCCTGAGAATCGAGGCTTGCGGGCCGCCTTCGAGCGGCAGCTGATCCCACATGAACTGTGGATACTCGCAACGTCGAATCCGATCGACGAAGCCGTCGTTGAATCCGGCACGCGAGCCGTCCTTGTCCGCGCCGTAGAACGGGGCCACGAGCATCGTCGGCGCCGTCGTCGCGTTGGGCATGCCCTTGGTGAGTGGGGTGATCTGTACTTCGGCGGAAAAAGTGACGTTATCTCTTTCTAATAAAATCAATAAGTTGTCGGTCGTCGTTCAAGAATAACGAAGATAATCAAGTGCTTATGGTTTGATTCCGACGTCGAAGGTCTTTCTAGCCGGTGTAGGCAGGGCCCCCAACAGGCGGTAGCCTCTATCGCTCAGGATGACTCAACCGGGGCGGCGGCCATGGGACAGTGGAGTGAGCGATTTCTTGGCATCAGCCACATCCCCGGTGACCTGTCGGCCTTCGAGCTGGGGGAGTTCTTTCACCTCAGTAACGCAGATGTCGTCGCGATAAAGAAGGCGTTCAGAACCAGATTTCGAGTCGCAGCTGGTATCCAGCTCGGCTTTATCAGGATGTCCGGCGGGACGCTGACAAGTTTCCGCACGATCCCTCGCGAACTGGTCAAGTTCATAGCGGACCAACTCGGCGAAGCCCCGCCGGCGGTCACATCGTTCCGCGCCCTGTACAACACCCGTGAACGCACGCGTATCGAGCATCAGGTATGGGCGGTTGAATACCTGAACTTGAAGAGCCACACCGATCGCCAGGAACGAATGCTGTTGGCCGCTATGCGTGACGCGAGTCGTGGCATAGGTAACGTCGATCGTCTTGTGACGATGGCTGGTCAATGGCTCCACGACCGCAACTTACTGATTCCGTCGCATTCGACGCTGCGTGACATTTGCGTTCGCGCGTCGAACGACACTGAGCAGGAAATCTACGTCGCCATATGCAAGGAGGTCCCCGAAGAACGCCGCCAGAGCTGGATTGACGCCGTTTTCTCGCATCGAAAGAACGGAAAGACGCACCTTCAGTGGCTGCAGCAAGCGCCGCGACGACGATCGCAGAAAAATCTGAAGGTCATGTTCGAGAAGGTCGAATACCTGAAAGAGCTGGGCGTCGCCGAACTCAAGCTCGAAAGCATACCGATCGAGCGGCTACGAGATTTTGCATTGTCCATGCAGCATCGCAGCCCGTCGCAGTTCAAGCGCCTGGCGCCGGTGACGCAAGCGTTGCTGTTGGTATCGTTTCTGAAGGTCACTCTGTACCAAGCGACCGACACCATCATCCAGCTGAGTGGGAAGATGACCTCGGATGTGGTCAGCTCCGCTACGCAGAAGGTGAAGAAGTCCGAGGCGAAAACGTTGCTGACCTATCGGCAAGCACTCTCGAGCATCTTCGAATTCAACAATGACGATTCAATGAGCGCCGAGGAGCTTCGCAAGAAGATTCGCGAGATTCAGAACATGTTCGGGGCCACGCTGTTTCCTAGCCTAGCATCCGCTGTACGAGCGCAGCTCACCGAGTCCAACCCCAAAGTTCGTCCATTGTTGCGGTCTCTCTCGACGCTCAAAGTCGAAGGTGTCGGCAATGAACGCGCGGTGGAGGGCCTGCGCATTCTCAGGGGTCTCTACGACAAGGAAACAACGGAACTTCCGGCAGGCAAGTTCAACTGCTCGAAGCAATGGCAGGCTCTTGTTGACGATGATGATAGGAAGCGCGCCATGCGCGCGTTCGAGGTTGCGACGTTGGTCGAACTTCGAAAGGCCTTCAGACGTGGCAGTGCCTGGGTCGATCATAGCGACACATATCGGGACCGGGACAACCTTCTGATCTCATCCGAGAAGTGGGAAAAGCAGAAGGCACGCCACTATAACCAGCTGCGCTTGTCGAGGGACCCGGATGAATTCTTGGGCCCGATGATCGAAGAAGCGAGGTTGGGGCTAAAAGCGGTGGCCGAGGCTGAGGCGGCAGGCGAGATACATATCCGCGAACGAGACATTGGTCTCGACGCTCTCGAAGCTGAGCCCGTACCCCCCGAGATCGCGGCGGTTAATTCGCTTCTCGAGGAGGAGATCGGGAAGATTCAGCTACCCGAGTTGATGCTGGATGTCGACTCGAAGACCCACTTCTCAACGGAGCTTGCTGGGCGCCGACCGCGGACTGATCTTGACGTGCTCAAACCCTATGGCGGGTTGCTCGGCCTCGGCACTGACATCACGGCAATTGGCGTTGCGCTCATGATTCCAGAGCTGTCAGTCGGCGACATATCATCCTGGATGAAGGAACTCGAGCACGACGCGGCCATTGAGAGGGCGAACAAGGTTGTGTTGGAGTTCATACGCAGCTTGCCCATCACGAAGCTGTGGGGGGATGGCAAGTCGGCATCGGCTGACATGATGGCGCTTGCAGCGTCTCATCACCTCTGGTGTCAGCGGAAAGACCCCCGCACCAAGGTACCTGCGATTGGCATGTATAGCCATGTTCACGACCAGAGCCCGATCATCCACAACATGCCTATTGTGCTCGGGGAGCGCCAAGCCGGTGCGGCGATTGAAGGCGTGCTGCGTCAGACAGAGATCGAGCTCGAACGGTTGGGGGTCGATACGCACGGCTATACGGACTTTGCTATGGCCGTTGCACGGGCGCTGGGTTTCGATCTCTGCCCGCGGCTGAGGAATCTCCGAGAGCGACGGCTCATCGTGCCAAAGGACATGGACGTTCCCGAGAACATCAAAATCGTTGTTGATAGGACGTTGAACCTCGACGTTGTACGAGACCAGTGGGATGAGTTTGTTCGCGTCGTCGCGTCGATCAGCAACGGAACCGTCAGTGCTGTGACCGCGCTTCAGCGTTTCGGCTCAGTAGCTCAGGGTGACCCCATCTACAACGCCGGCAGGACGCTCGGCCGCCTGTGCCGAACGAACTACCTCAGCATTTTCTTCACGGACCCTCTGTTTCGCAGAGAGATCTATCGCGTGCTGAATCGTGGAGAGTCTGTTCACACCCTTCAGCACGCGATCCACCTGAATTCGATACGCCATCGTAAGCTTCCCCGCCGCGGCGACAACTTGAAAGTAGAGCTTTCTGGCATCGTACAGCCAGGAGGTTCTGATGAAGAAGTCGCGTTTCACCGAAACCCAGATCGTTGCGATCCTGAAGCACGC